>JALOQL010000071.1 GCA_025453415.1 Minisyncoccota bacterium | reverse complement strand
CCGCGATCAGGCTCATGACAATTGCAATCTCGAAATGACCCGCCGAAAGCAAGCCGTTTTTGTGCGCCATGATACCCAGGCCGAAACCGACGAATCCGCCTCCCAGAATCGTGAAAATGAATTTAATTAATGAATTCATAGATTTATGATTTAAGATTTAAGATTAAATACTATTTGCGAATAATAAATGATTTGGTTTTCTGAATCAAACCCTGCAATAAGCGATGAACGATATTGATCCGGCAAACTAGCTGGTCAAAATCGCTCTGATCAAGATAATCCACATCCTTAGCGATTAAAATCTGGTTTTTCAATTCCGTCAGGGAACCTTGCGCTTGATAGTAAAAATTGGTTTTTTCTTTGTAAGTCTGTCTCCCAAATCCTTCGGCAATGTTTGAAGTGATTGATATTGCCGCCCGTTTCATCTGGTCAGTCAAAGAATACAGTTCTTCCTTGGGAAATTTCTTTAAAGTTTTATATAGCTCAACAACCAATTTATGGCCTTCTTGCCAAGCCAATAAATCGGTAAAACTTTTGATTGGTTTCCTGGTGTCACTAATCATAAATCTTAAATCCTAAATCTTAAATCAAAACCAAGAAAAACAGTAATTTCTTAATATTATCACAAACAACCGCAAAATCAGTGCTTCTTGGCGAATTCGCACATGTTCTTATAATCGCACCATTCGCACTGCCATCCGGGAGTCGCGCGAAAATCGCTGTGCACCAGGTCGTCGATTATCTGCGCGATCTTTTCCCGATGTTTCACGATTTCGTCGCCCTTGGGCGAAAACGACAGCGGACTGGCTTTGTCCAGGTAGAAATATGTGAGTTTTTCCGTATCCAGGTCAAACACTTCCTTGGCCGCCATCTGGTACATCATCAGCTGCATCTTGTCCTCGGGCCGCAATTTATCCTTGGCCGTGCCAGTCTTGTAATCGATGATCTCCACGCCCTTTTGGCCGACATCGATGCGGTCGATCTTGCCCGTAACCGCAAAACCGCTGATCTTCAGATTGAACTCCTGTTCCAGGGCCGGGGCGTTGTTGAGCATCATGATCTTTGGCCGCCTCGCGGAAAAATCCTTCCAGAAACTTTTGAGGGATGCCAATCCCTGGCGGTAGTAGGCCTCTTTTTCGCTTTTGCCGTCGTACCACTCATCGATCCAGTTCCGTTCGTAAAGATCGGCCAGGCGTTTGAAACTGCCTTTCTTGTCGCCCAGCTCCATCAGGAATTCGTAAAGGGAGTTGTGCATCGTCCGGCCGTAGGAAAAGAACGCCTTGCCCCGCGTGGGCACTTTCAGGATATGGCTGAATTTGTACTGCATCGGACATTTTTCGAACGTCGCCAACTGCGTGAACGAAAAATGGCTGGGAAAAATTATCTGCTTGGGCAAAGGCCGGTAATTGCCCGTCACCCGCACGGTCTGCACTTGGGCCTGGTGGTTATCTCCGTTGTAACCGAGCTCCGCCAGGAATCTTGAAAGTTTTTTGGGCCGCACCCCGCCGTAATCGGTGGCCGAGGTAAAATACAACCCGCGGCGAGCGCGCGTCATGGCCACGTAAAACAGGCGCCGCTCTTCCTCTAGATGCGCGTCGCCCTCGTAGGGAGTTTCCTTGGCCAGCGCCGCCGGAATCTCGATCTCTTCGCCACGCTCGGTTACGGGAAATTTGCGGTCCACCAAACTGGCAAGAAAAACATGCTCGAACTCCAACCCCTTGGCGGAATGCACGGTCATTATCTGCACCGCGTCGGCCGCCTGGGCCGGGTCAAAGGACAGCTTGCCTTCCTCGCCGGATTCCAGCTCCATATTGAGCTCCTCGACAAACTTCTGCAGGTTGGGGTCGACATTGGCTTCCTCAAACGCCTTGATCTTGTCATAGAACTGGCCGATGTATTCGATCTCGCTCCGGCGGTCGGTGCGCACCAGGTGCTCCAGATAACCCGAATCTTCCAGGAAAACCAGCGCCAGCTCGGAAACATTCTTTTCGCGCGCCATCTTGGCATGTTTCTCGGTCATTTCCATGAGCTTGGCAATGCCGGCCACGGCGTGCTCGCTTAACCCCGAAATGTCTTTTGACGCCTGGAGCGAGTCCCACAGCGACTGGGATTTTTTCGAGCTGTACTGGGTAATTTTGACGATGTCGAGACTGGGGATCATCAAAAACGGCATATTGAGCACCCGCCACATGGCGTCGTTGGCATGGTAGTTGTCCAGCAGTTTCAAATAGGAAATGATGTCCAGCACCGCTTGCTTGGAATACAAGCCTTTGGCGGCCAAAAATTGCGCCGGCACTCCCGAGCGCTCGCAGGCGCGCGAAAACGCCGCCGCGCTGTCGTTGGCGCGCAACAGGATCGCGAAATCCGAAAACTTCGCCTCCTTTTCCTCCTTGGCCAGGCGGATGATCTCGTTAACCACTCCCTGGACCTCCTGTTCCACGGTCTTGAAATGCAGATGCCGGATATCCCCCTTGCACTCGTGGGACGCCACCAGCCGTTTATCGATCTTGGAAAGGCATTCCAGCCGGTTGGGGTTATTGGCCTGGATGAATTTGTAGGCGGTATCCAAAATGTTCTGGCAAGACCGATAATTTCGAACCAGCACCGCCTGCGCCGCGTCGGGAAAATCCTTTTTAAACTGGATGATGTTGCCAAAGCTCGCGCCGCGCCAGCGGTAAATGGCCTGGTCGTCGTCGGCGCAAACGGTGAGGTTGTTTTTGGGCGCGGCCAAAAGTTTCACCAGTTCGTATTGGATCCAGTTGGTATCCTGGAATTCGTCCACCAGGATGTATTTGAATTTGCGCCGGTATTTGGTGAGGATCGCGGGCCGTTTTTGGAATAACCGCACGCAGTAATGCAACAGGTCGCCAAAATCCAAAAGGTTATTTTCCAAAAGCAGAGCCTGGTAAACCTGGTAGGCCCGCGCCACCTCGCGCACTTTTTCCTTTTCATCGATATTGCCCTTAGCGTATTTCAAATAATCCGCGGGCATGATTCCCTGGTCCTTGCAACGCGAAAAATGATTAAGCAGCGCGTGGATAAACTTGGTCGGGTTGCCCAGCGGCTTGTAATATTTGAGCTTGAAGCGATCAATATTTTGCCGCACCAAAATCCAGGCCGCGGTTTCGTCGGCCAGCTTGAAATTGCCCGAAATGCCGATATCGATGCCATTTTGCCGCAAAACGCGCTCGCAAAAAGAATGGAAAGTGCAGATCCAAAGATCGGCGTAACCCAGCGACAGCAAATCATCGACGCGGTCTTCCATTTCGCCACTGGCCTTGTCGGTAAACGTCAGCGCCAGGATCTCCTCGGGTTTGGCCAGCTTTTTTTCCACCAACCAGCCGATGCGGTGCGTAATGGCCCGCGTTTTGCCCGTCCCGGCGCCAGCCACGACCAACAACGGTCCGCCGTCATGCTCCACCGCCTGTTTCTGTTCCTTATTCAGTTTGTTCAAATCCAGCGCCATACTTGACAAAATACTAATTATTGATTTATAATATAAGCATGACTTTAGCCCTAAGATTGGCAATGATAACGTTGTTAATCATCGGCAACGCTCTTTCCCAAGATAATCTTTGGGAAGCATCGACAATAAACCTCACAGCAATAAACGCTACCGCTTTTTTAACAGTAAGCGACGGGAAAGTTGTTGTTTTTGTTGCTGAACTAACAAATGGCACATTCGTAGCGATAAATGCCTCGCTAGCCAAGCATCGCTATATCGGAAGAGCCTCGATGAGAGAAGTGATTCCCGAAGAAAATCCCTGGAGAGTTACTTCATACCAGCGGGTTCGACCATCCTAGCTGAGCCAAAGAAACATTTGCACAACGACCATAACAGGCGCAAGGACAATCCTTTCGACCTGTTTTAATTTACAAACCCCGCTTTTGCATTGTACCGCAAATCATAGAGAAACAAAAATGCCCCGCAAGCCGGGTGTTTTGTTTTTTGCAAATTGCCGGTCAGTCCGGCAATATACTTGACAAAATAGATTATTTTATTTTATAATATTAATCGATTTACATGCAGCTCCTAATAGTAAGTCTATGTGTACTATTGGGGATATCTCCAATAGTATTTGGTCAGGACGACGTCGCAGAAAATCTTTCAAACAATGAAATCCCGGTAATCATTCAGCAAAGCCAGATGTTCACTTCGAGCGGCGATTCTCACGGAAAAATCAGCCAAACGTCTTCCGTTAAAATCCACCTCGAGGGCGCGTCGGGCAACGGCACTATCTTCGCAACAAACGAAAAGTCCACCCCCAACAGCTACGATCGCACCGAACTCAATGGAACTGTTCGGTACTCAAATACAACACCGCTGAGTTTCAATATGAGTAGTGCCCTCGATTACGGAAACGAGATCTCTGTGAAGGAAAGCACTACTAATGATTGGAATTCGTTGATACCAGGCTCACCACTCCCGCCAGCGGCAAATGCGACCATTCCGACCAATATCAGTAACTCTGAGGATAAAGTACCTCCCAAGAAAATGCCCGACGTGGGCACTATTGGAGGGATCTGCGCCTTCGCTTTAATATTCATCGCGCGGCGGAGATAAAATCTTTTTCCTTTTTATTTTTACAAACCCCGCTTTTGCATTGACCGCAATTTAAGGAGAAATAAAAATACCCGCTGGCGGTTATTGATTTGAAAATCATTCAATGCTATAAATCAGCTGTGTCTCCGATGAAGTGGGCGTTGCTGGTAATAATTCTGGCGTTGCTCCTGACATTCGCGGTAGATGACGGTGCGCGTCCGGGTCCGGTCAAGGCGCCGGATAGCTCCACCGCAGAACTGAAAATTGACCAAATGGTCTTTGTAAGGGACGGAGACGGTTGGCTGGCCCAAAAAGTTGACAGCGACTCCCCGCTTTCTTACACCTTTTTATTTTCACGGTTTCCATGAAACAAAAACGCGCCGATTGGCGCGTTTTTGTTTTAATGTCATTTATTTGTTATGAATTTCTTCCTCTTTCGAGGTCCATTCGTGGTAGCGCTCCTCGACCATGTCCTTTTCCTTTTTTATCCGCTGGTGCTTTTGTTCCAGCGCCGCGGGAATTTCCCGTTTCTGTTTGGTGTAATAGTCGTAGACCGCTTCCACGAGGGCGTCAGCGGCCAGGACCGAGCAGTGCAGTTTGATCGGCGGCAAACCGCCCAGTTCGCTGACAATTTGCTGCTTGTCGATGCCCACGGCCGCTTCCAATGTCTTCCCCTTGGCCAAATCGGTGATGGCACTGGAAGTGGCGATCGCGGCCACGCAACCGAAGGTTTCGAATTTTATGTCTTTGATGATTTCGGCCCCGGCCTTATCCTTGGCAATTTTGATATACAACCACATCACGTCCCCGCAATTGTGAACGCAGAATGATTCCGTGGTAAATGAATGCGCTTTTTCTACTGGCGGACACAAGCGGTGGCGGGCAGCTCGAAGCGATCTCCCGGGCTTTCGGTGTGGATTGGCCGCAACTGATTGCCCAGATCATCAGCTTCTGCATCGTTTGTGCCCTGCTTCACCGGTTTGCCTATCGCCCCGTCCTTGCGATGCTGGAAGAGCGTCGCAAG
>JALOQL010000070.1 GCA_025453415.1 Minisyncoccota bacterium | reverse complement strand
TGCTATCTTCATATTTTTTAATTTCCTTCAAATTTTGCACGTCGATCAAATCCTTGGGCCGCGCCAAATCCTTTTTCATTTTTATCAGATCATCAAGAAAAATTATCGGGATCGACAAATCGTCAACTTGAATATTTCTTTTATTTTCCAAAATTTTATCTATCCTGGGCAAATTAACTCCAATGTCCACCACCTTAAACGGATCTTTAAGGTTATAAAAAGACACCACTTTCATATTTTTGGTTTCCTCAAGCCGCGCCAAAATCTTTTTATCGCTAAAATCGCTCTTTTTGACAGGCGCGCTTGTTTTATAACCAAGCTTCACCAAAATATCATAAAGCTTTTCTAAATTATCTTGGTCCAAACCAACGATTAAATCCAAATCGATCGTCAGGCGCGAAAAACCAAACATCACCACCGCCGCGCCGCCGCAAACCAAATAATTGACTTTCGCTTTATTTAAAGCCCGAAAAACTTCTTCATAAGGAATGATTTCCTGCTTCTTTGCCATGCTTTATTTATACCCCAAATCCCACCGCCTGTTAATCTTGACAAAATCAATAAAATATGATTAAATATTTACATGGATGAAAATGTTGTCTGCCCAACCTGTAAAGGAAAAAAGTCAAAAAAATATTGCGATCAGCAGTGGAATAAATGTTCCACTTGCGGGGGGAAAGGTACGATTCCCCAGTCACAAATGGACTTGATAAACAAGACACTCGCAGATTTGAGGGCAACGGGATTATAAAATTTTAATCATTTTTATCCTTTTTTAAATATCAACACCCCCGCATTTGTGGGGGTGTTTTGGTATTTGTATTTTAATTTTCTCATCAACTCATCACTCGCCTGCTCATCACTATTACTTTGGCGGTTCCAGTTCCTTGGTCTCGATCAACACTTCCTTGAGCTGGTCCAGGTTTTCCAGCACCATGCCCGCGCCGCGCACCACGCTGGTCTTGGGATCTTCCACAGTCTTGACTGGCATGCGGGTTTCTTTGGCGATGAGCTCGTCCAAGCCGCGCAGCTGGCTGCCGCCGCCGCACAAATAAATCCCGTTATGCATAATATCAGCGATGAGCTCCGGCGGCGTTTCCTCGATGGCCATCTTGATCTCGTTAACGATCTGGCGCACCGATTTTTCGATGGCGCGCCGGATCTCGTCCTCGGAAATCACGATCTCTTCGGGCAAGCCGGTGACCAGGTTTCGGCCGCGCATTTTAAAGTCGCGCTTGATAACCTTATCCTTTTTATTGCCTGCGGTCGCGGCTTTGTTGTCGTTTTTGCCTTCCGAAGAATAGGCCAGGCCGATGCCGATCTTGATGTTTTCGGCCATGCGCTCGCCGATCAAAAGCTTGTATTCTTCCTGCACAAACTGCATAATATCTTCGCAAAGTTTGTCACCGGCAACGCGCAGGCTTTTGCCCAAAACGATGCCTCCCAGCGAAATGACCGCAATCTCGGTCGTGCCGCCGCCCAGGTCAACCACAAAGCTTCCCTGCGCCTCCTGGACCGGCAAACGGATGCCGATCGCCGACGCCATCGGCTCCTCGATCAGAAAAACTTCGCGGGCGCCGGCGGACCGACCCGCGTCGATCACGGCCTTCTTTTCCACTTCGGTCACGCCCACGGGCACGCCCACGATCACCCGCGGCCTCATGTTGAATAAAAATCTTTTCTTGCGGGCTTTTTCGATGAAATAACGGAACATTTGCTCCGTAACTTCGAAGTCCGAAATAACCCCGTGGCGCATTGGTCTCACCGCCGTGATATGCGACGGCGTGCGGCCCACCATTTTTTTGGCCTCTTCGCCCACAGCCAAGATCTGGCCGGTCTTCTGGTTGACGGCCACCACCGAGGGTTCGAAAATCACGATTCCCCGGCCCTGCACGTAAACCACCGAATTGGCGGTTCCCAGATCGATGGCCATATCCTCGGCGAAAAATTTTGAGAAATTCGGCAAAAAATTCAGTTTCATTAGTCCTTGAAATTAAACGCGCAAGCCTTATCCAGCCCGACAAGCTCCGCCTCTCTGGAATCCCGTTTCTTTATCTCGACACTGTCCTTGGCCAACGATTTCTCGCTCACCACGACGCGGAAAGGCATCCCCAAAAGGTCGGCATCCTTGAACTTTTCCCCGACCGACTTCCCCGTCCGGTCATCGTATAATACGCCGATATCCCGCTTTTGTAAATCGGAATATATTTTTTGCGCCGCCTCGCGGATTTTTTTGTTTACCTCCCCGTCTTTTGACTCCAACTCCACCAGATGCGCCTCGAATGGCGCGATGGCGGCCGGCCATATCAATCCCGCCGAGTCACGCGAGATTTCAGCCACGGTGCCCATCAGGCGAGTCAAGCCGATACCGTAGCAATTCATCAACACCGGCATCTTGCAACCGTCGGGACCGACGGCCTCGAACCCGAACGCCGCACTGTATTTCGTGCCCAGCTTGAAGATGTTGCCGACCTCGATCGCTTTTTTCTCGCCGAATTTTTCGCAACCGCATTCCGGGCATTTGGGATACTCTTTCTTTATTTCGCGGTTTATCGAAAAACCGCAATTGTCGCAAAGATAGATGATGTCCTCGCCGGCTTCGGTCGCGGTCTGGAATTCATGGGAGAATTTCGAGAACGTCCCGCCGCCGGCCAGGGTCAGATAGGTCGACGCGGCCAGCCCGGTCTCTTTAAAGATGGAAAAATAGGAGTCTTTCACCTTTTCGTAAAGAGCGTCGCAATCCTTTTGGTCGACATGGAAAGAATAAAGGTCTTTCATCAGAAATTCCCGGCCGCGCAACAATCCCGATTTGGCCCGCATCTCGTCGCGGAACTTGGTCTGGATCTGGTAGATCGAAAACGGAAAATCCTTGTACGAGACCGCGTATTTTTGCGCCAAAGGCGTGACAATCTCCTCCAGCGTCGCGCCCAGGGCATATTCGTCGTCGTTCTTGCCCTTCAATTTATAGAGCGCGTCAAAAGCATTCCACCGGCCGGTGGTTTCCCAATATTTTTTGGGCACCAGGGCCGGCATCGTCACCCGCTGGCCGCCTAATCGGTCCATGGCCTTGGCAATAATGTTCTCGATCTTGCGCAATACGTTGTAGCCCAAGGGCAGGATCGTGTAGACCCCGGCCGCGGTGCGGTCGATAAAACCGGCGCGCAACAAAAACTGCGTTCCCGCGCTGGTCTCGTCCGCGGGGAAATCCTTCTGGGTTTTGGTGAAAAGTTGGCTTTGTCTCATAAATTTATCAGAATAATCTCGCGACAATCCGGTACACATCCTGGACGGTAACAACAACCGCCAAAACCAGCAGCATCGCGAAGAAAAATCCCGTGAGCGTCTGTTCGATCTTCTCGGGCACCGGTTTGCGCCGGACCGCTTCTATCGCCAGAAACATCAGCCGGCCGCCGTCCAACGCCGGGATGGGTAGGGCGTTGAACACCGCCAGGTAAACCGAGATCATGGCCATGAACCGGAGATAGAACACCGGCCCCATTTTAATTTCTTTGACGATTTGCTCGACGATGCCAATTGGTCCCACAAATTGCGCTCCGGCGGGCAACTGCTGTTTGCCGGTCAGGCTGTCGATGATCGTTTTCCAGCCCTCGAAAACCGCCAGGGTCATGCGCCACGTAGTCGCAAACCCCTCGCCGATGGCATTGTACCAAACCATCGGCTCTCCCTGGGCAATGCGCACCAGAGCGACCCCGATTGTGCCTTGGCCCGCCGGCGGGTTTTCCCGCGGCGTCAGGCTAAGATTCACATCCTGGCCGCCGCGCTGGACCACCACCGCCAATTCCTTTCCTTTGCGCTCGCCGGCAAATTTTTGGACATCCGAAACCTTATCCACGTTGACTGTCTGGTCGGGCGCACTCTTTAAAGTCATCGATTTGATGATGTCTTCGGTCTCGATGCCGGCCGCCTGCGCCGGTGAATCCTTGGCCACATCGATGATCAGCACCTGCGCCCCTTTGACGTTATCCGCATCTTCGACAGGGATGATCGCTCCGAACATGTAGATTAAGCTATAGGTAATCGCGGCCACGATCCAGAAGGATATCACTCCCGCGGCAATAATGATCGCCCGCTGCCAAACCGGCTTGGACGCGAAACTGCGCGAATCTTTGTTTTCATTGCTGTCCTCGCCGTAAAGCTTCACGAACGCGCCGGCCGGTATCCAATTGATGGAATAAATGGTCTCGCCCCGCTTGATGCCCCATATACGCGGCGGCAGACAGATACCGAATTCTTCGACCTTCACCCCAAACTTGCGCGCGAACAAAAAATGCCCCAGTTCGTGCAACGTGACCAATAGTATCAGCGTCGCCAACGCGATGGCAACAAACACCAAATAAGTAATAACGTCAAGCATCTAACTCAATTTTCAATTACCAATTTTCAATTTTCATTAAATTTTCAATGCATCAATTTTTAAACATTGAAAAATAAAAATTCAATAGAAATTAGAAATTAGAAATTATAAATTATTCGCTGATTTCCTTTTTCTTGCGGTCGCCCGCTTCGTCGATCTTCTTGCCGTAATTGTCGATCATTTTCTGCAACTCATCCTTGGCCTTGAACTTGTCGTCCTCGCGGACCTCGCCTTCCCGTTCCAGCTTCTGCACCTGTGACCAGGCATCGTCGCGGGCCCGCCGCATTGCCTGGCGCGTGTCTTCCTGCACCTTGGAAATGACTTTGACCAGGCTTTGGCGATACTCGCTGGTCAGGTCGGGCATATTGATGCGGATGACCGCGCCTTCGGCGGCCGGGGACAACCCCAGCTGGGACGCCGCGATCGCCTTCTGGATGGGCTCGAAATATGACTTGTCCCAGGGCTGAACCACGATCTGGCGCGGCTCGGGGACCGAAATCATCGCCAGCTGCTTTAACGGAAACTTCTGGTCGAAACAATCCACGACCAAGTCCTCGATGATATTGGCCGACGCCCGTCCGGTATGGATTTTAGCCATTTCCCGCTCCAGGTACTGCATGGCCTTATCGAACTCCGGCGTAACTTTTTTGATAACGTCCTTATATTCCATAGTATTTTGTATTTGGTTTGAAGAGGTCTATCCTCCGTGTAATCGCGGAGGTTAGTCCTCGGCAAACACCTCGAATTTAATGCTATTCCAATATCCAAAGTATACCAAAAATTAAACGCTTGTTAATCTTGACAAATATTATACTATTTGTATAATTATACTACAAAAATTAATCTTGTGATATAATACCGCGACAAAGAGGTGGTATTGAATGGAACAAGAAAAATGTCCTTACTGCAACAATGGATTGATATTTATGGATGGCGTCCCAATTACATGCACTTTCTGCAATGGAAATGGCGGGAAGCCTTGCTCAACATGTATGGGTATAGGCCTTTTTATGGAATCAACCATCAGTGGCGGTTACACAGTAAGAAAATGTTCTTGTCAAAGAACCCGCGATGGCGAATAATCCGCCATCTTTTAAATTACAAATCCAGCATGAAATTCTCGATTGCCAATTTGGGGCTGGCATTGGTGGTTTGCAGGATCAGGCTTAAGTCCTGGATTTTTTTTAAAATGGCGGCGATTCTTGGCGCGTCCATTCTCCC
>JALOQL010000069.1 GCA_025453415.1 Minisyncoccota bacterium | reverse complement strand
GGAAAACACATTGCACGAATTTGCGGGCGCGGATTCGAATTCAGGCAATTTTGGATTTGCTCCGCATGTTACTCTGGCGCGAATCAACCAGTCCGGATTGAGAGGCATGGATGTGCGGGATCTCCCGGTAATCGAAGAGAGCGTTGGGCGGACATTTTTGGTCGAATCGGTCGAGGTTATGGAAAGCGAGCTTAAGCGCGGCGGCCCGGATTACGCAATCCTTGAAAGCTTGAGGCTTGGAGGAGACTAGGACCGCGCAAGAACAATGGCAAAAAATTTTAAAATTCATTTTATTGGCATTGGTGGCATCGGAGTTTCGGCGCTTGCCCGATATTATCTTTACCAGGGATGGGATGTGACAGGATCGGATTTGGCGGAGTCGGAGATCACCAAAGACTTGGAAAAACTTGGCGCCAAAATATATGCCGGTACCAATAGTCTGAAAAACAAAATGCCCGATTTGGTGGTTTACAGTCCTGCGGTCAAAAAGGATAATCCGGAGCTGAAAGAAGCGAAAAAGCTGGGCATTAAAACGATGAGTTACCCGCAGGCTTTGGGCGAACTTTCGAAAATTTACAAGACCATTGCGGTGGCGGGCGCGCACGGTAAGAGCACGACCACGGCAATGATCGGTCTGATGATGGCGGCCGCAAAACTCGACCCCACGGTCATTGTGGGCACCAAGGTGAGGGAGTTTGGCAACAGTAACTTCCGCCACGGCGAATCGGAATACCTGGTCATCGAAGCCTGCGAATATGACTGCTCGTTTTTAAACTACTGGCCCCAGATCGCGGTGATCACCAACATCGAGATGGATCACATGGAATGCTACGACAGTGAGGCCAAGCTTTTGGCGGCGTTCCGGGAATTCGCGGGCCATGTGCCGGCATCGGGCTCGATCGTGTATTGCGGCGATAATGCCAATGCCGCCAAGGCGGTTTCGAAGAGCAAAAAAATGGTAGCTGCTCCGGTTAACTATTCCGTGGCACAACCCGAATTCGCGGCGCTGCGAAAAATTATGAGCGTTCCCGGCGAGCACAATGTGGCTAATGCGCTGGCGGCCATGAGCGTGGGAAGATTGCTGGGAATCAAGGATAAAAGCATAATTTCGGCGCTTTCCAAGTACAAAGGTTCGTGGCGCCGATTTGATTGCGCGCCTGGAAAAATCGGCAAAAAGAAAGTGACCGTAGTTTCCGATTACGCCCACCATCCGACGCAGATCCGCCTGACGATGGAAGCCGCGCGGAAAAAATGGCAAAATAAAAAAGTGATAGTGGTTTTCCAGCCGCACCAGGCCTGGCGTACGCACTTGCTTTTCAAGGATTTTGCGGCGGCGCTGATGGGTGCTCCTGTCGACCGGGTGATCGTGACCGACATCTACAAGGTTGCGGGTCGCGAATCGGCCGCTATCGCCAAAAAAGTAAGCGCCCAAAAACTTGCCGAAGCGGCCAAAAAAGATTCGGTGGAATATGTGCCGCAGGACAAGGTTTACGAAAGTCTGGGCCGGATCGTGAAGGGTGGAGAAATAATTTTGGTGATGGGCGCCGGTAACATCTACGACCTTTCGAAAAAAATCGTTTCCAGAAAGTAATCATAAAAAAAGCAACATGAGCCGCTCATTCGACACCTTTGTCATCGTCGCTTTCATGGTTATCTTGTTTGTGGGAATAATCGACAATTTGCCGACGATCCGCAAGATCTTTACCCTGATCGCCGGCCAGTTTTGACTCGTACGGTTCCTTCGGAAGCGCGAGTTACGGTAAAAACCATGAGAAAATTTGTCTTTCTAATTCATCCGAGATTATCCGCCCGTGAAGACATGGGCCGGGTCAATCCCATTTTCAAATTCATACCTGAACCGATTCTGCGGTCGATCATAAAACACTTGCCGCCGATAGCATCGAGCCGGATCGTTATAGGGGGTAATGAACAGGTGGAAGGAATGATCATTGTCGTGCCTTTGGTCGGAAGCCAATTTTATTCCTTGCCTCGCGATTTTGTTATTGAAAAGATTAAAAGCGCGGTAAAGATGGCCCGGGATTTGGATGCGTCGGTCGTTGGTTTGGGTGAGTTTACGTCATCGGTTTCTCACGGCGGTTTGGATCTGGAACGGGAAGCGGGAATAACGATAACCAATGGGAATTCGTTGACCGCGGGAGTGACCGTGGCGAGCGTTGAAAAAATCATCATTGAAAAAAAGTTTACGCCAGAAAATTTGAAAATAGGCGTTGTCGGCGCGGCGGGATCGATTGGCAGCGCCGTGTCAAGAATGTTGGCGGACCAGTGATTGGAAATTTTGGCGAACGATAAAAATTGTGAACGCTTGAAAAAAACTATTGCTGGGATTCTGCTGGACAATCCGCGCGAAAGAATAAAAGAAATCGCGGATATGGCAGGAATGGCCGAGGCCGATATCGTCGTGGTCGCATCGAGCGCGAGCGAATCGGTCATTAAAAGCGAATATTTGAAAAGGGGCGCGGTCGTTTACGATATAACGCAGCCGCGCAACGTATCACCCCAGCTTTTGATTTCCAGGCCGGACGTCACCGTGATTGACGGGGGCATTATCGATACTCCGCGGATAGACTACGGTATGGATATCGGTTTGCGCCCGAACCAGGCATTTGCGTGCCTTGCCGAGACCATTATTTTCGCACTGGAGGGAAATAAGGAAAATTCGGTCGGTTTCGTGAATCCGGCAAAGGCCGCCGAGATGCTCGAGTTGATGCGAAAATACGAATATTTCGACATAAATTTCTATAGTTACGGCAAGCCCGTAACAATAAGCGCCAAATGAGCCCGAATTTCTTTTTTGCCATATTTGCGCTTTTGGGAGGGATATTTCTTTTTGTCCTGGGATTGTTCACGTTTTTGAAGGCGAAGGACCGTAAGGTCGGGATAACCTTCGGCCTATTTTGCTGGAGCGTGACCGTTTGGCTGGTCATGACTTTTTTTGTTTTCATTGCCAAAACCGATCCGGAAGCGATTTTTTGGGACCGCAACGTTTATTTGGGAGTTATTCTTATTCCGCTGTTCATGTACCAGTTTGGCGTCTATTTTCTCGGCATGCAGAAAAGGCAGAAGATCATCCTTTGGCTCGGATATTTCGCGTCGCTGGTTTTCCTGGCGATAAGCCGGATGGATTTTTTTCTGAGCGGTTTGTACCGTTACGAGTGGGGAGTGCATACTCGGGCACAAATATTCCATAGTTTTTTTCTTCTTTATTTTTTTCTGATAATCGGTTTTTATTTTTACAATCTGTACCAGGGGTATAAAGTAGCTTCGGGGGAAAGGAAAATCCAATTGAAATATCTTTTCGTCGCGTTTTTGGTTTTGAACAGCGGAGGCATCGCCTATTTGCCGGCATACGGCATAAATTTTTATCCGATTTTTGCATATTTTGCCGAAATCCTGGGAGCGATAATCCTGTTTTTTGTTATTTTCAAGCACCAACTTTTCAATTTTAAGGTTTTTTTGGCGGAAGCCGTTATCGTGATCATGGCCATCGTCTTGCTTACGATACCGTTTTTTGTCGAAACAGCTTTTCTGAAATTTTTGACGGCTTTGGTGTTTATTGTTTACTGTATTCTGGGATATTTGGTGGCATATTCTTTTGAAACGGAAAGCAAGCGCCGCGAAGAGGCGGAGATGGTGGCGATGCGAGAACGTGTGTTGCGCCAAGAGGCGGAGGAGCTGGCGGCAAATTTGAAGCACTTGAACCAGGCCAAAAACCAATTCCTGCTTTCCACGCAACACCATCTGCGCAGCCCGTTGTCGGTGGTCCAGGGGTACCTGAGCATGATCGGCGAGGGTAATTACGGCAAAATACCGGTTAAAGCCAGAGAAAAAATCGATGCGTCTTTGGCGGCGACCAAGAAACTGGTCGGAATCGTCGACGAATTGCTTGATGTGGCGCATTTCCAGATGAACAAAGGCTTGGTGGAGAAACATCCAATCGATGCGGTGAGCCTTATCTCCGGGATAGTTTCGGATTTGAAGGAGGCCGCGGCTGGCAAAAAAATATTCTTAAAATTCGACCGGCCCGGCCTGCCGGTGCCTATGGTGGATCTTGATCCCAAAGGTATGCGGGAGGCAATTTATAACATCGTGGATAATGCCATTAAATACACCAACGAAGGCGGAGTCACGGTGTCGTTGGCGGTGGTGGGTAAAAATCTGGTGGTAACGGTGGTCGATACCGGTATCGGCATGGACGAGGGCGAACGGCGTAATGTTTTCAACCGGACGTTCGAACGGGGCAAAAAAGCGAAGGAAGTGAATGCCGACGGCAAGGGTATCGGTCTTTATTTGGCCGCCCAGATGGTGATCGGCAACGGCGGGACTATCCGCGTCGAATCCGAAGGGCGCGGCAAGGGCTCGAAGTTCATTGTTGAACTGCCGATGCGGGCAAATTCGGCCGAAATCGCTCCGGCGGCCCTAAATCAATCCAAGTAGCCTTTGCAGCTTTATTTTTAGCTCGTTTAATGCTATTTTGTATCTGTTTTGTAAGGGGGGTTTTAAATTATGGAAACATTGCCGATAAATTACGATCCCAAGGCCACCGAGAAGAGAATTTACGCCAAATGGGAAAATTCCGGGTATTTTAATCCTGATAAATTGTCGGAGGGTCATGATGAGCCCTATTGCATCATTATGCCGCCGCCAAATGCCAACGGACGGCTGCATGCGGGGCATGGCTTGGATATGACCCTTAAAGACATTGCGGCGCGTTTTAATCGAATGCGCGGCAAGAGGGTTTTGTTTTTGCCGGGTGCGGACCATGCCGGGTTTGAGACGCAGATGGTCTTCGAAAAAAAATTGAGCAAAGAAGGCCGTTCTCGTTTTCAAATGACGCCGGAGCAGATGTATAAGGAGATCTGGGAATTTACGATGGCCAACCGCCAAGGCATGGAATATGACATTCGGCGGTTAGGCGCTTCATGCGATTGGTCGCGCCGGCGGTTTACCTTGGACGAACAAATCGTGTCGAAGGTACAGGACACATTCGTCAAAATGTTTGAGG
Organism: Minisyncoccota bacterium; assembly: GCA_025453415.1. Classification (GTDB taxonomy): domain Bacteria; phylum Patescibacteriota; class Minisyncoccia; order Minisyncoccales; family UBA5738; genus UBA5738. The sequence goes on along the minus strand of JALOQL010000069.1, from coordinate 696 downwards.
ATGGCCTGGTGTATCGAGGTGAGCGCATCATCAATTGGAATCCTAAATTTCAAACATCGCTTTCGGATATAGAAGTGCAATCCGTGGAACAGAAAGATCCGTTCTATTATTTTAAGTACGGCCCGTTTGTGATCGGGACGGTCCGGCCGGAAACCAAATTCGGCGATAAATATGTCGTAATGCATCCCGACGACCAACGATACGCCGAATATAAAGACGGGCAAAAGATCGAGTTGGAATGGATTAACGGACCAATAACCGCCACCATCGTAAAAGATTCGTGTATCGATATGGCTTTTGGGACCGGTGTGATGACGATCACGCCATGGCACTCGTCCGTCGACTTTGAAATTGCCCAGCGGCATGGCTTGGACAAAGAGCAAATCATCGATTTCAACGGACGTTTATTGCCGGTGGCTAACGAATTCGCCGGAATGAAAATTGCCGAAGCGAGGCCGAAGATCGTGGAAAAGCTGAAGCAAAAAGGGTTGCTGGTCAAGATCGATGAAAACTACACGCATGCGGTTCCATGCTGCGAAAGAACCAAGGTGGCCATCGAGCCGCAAATCAAGGCGCAGTGGTTTGTGAAGATGAAGCCGCTGGCGCAAAAAGTGATTGAGGCGGTTGAAGAAAAGAACGAAATCAGTATCCTGCCCGAATTTCAGAAAACGATCCTGCTGCATTGGATGCACAACA
>JALOQL010000068.1 GCA_025453415.1 Minisyncoccota bacterium | reverse complement strand
CAAGCAAGCCGAAATTTCCCAGGAAGAATTTTTCGGTTTTTTGAAGGATAAACAGGGGCTGCTCGAGGGCGTAGCCCTGTGCGGCGGTGAACCCACGTTGAATCCCGAATTGCCCGAATTCATCAAAAAAATAAAGGATTTTGGGTTTAAGGTTAAGCTTGATACCAACGGTTCCAATCCTAAAATGTTGAAACTTTTAGTGGACCAAAAACTGGTCGATTACGTGGCGATGGATATCAAGCTTCCCAAAGAAAGGTATGGGCTGGTTTTTGGCGGTAAGCTTTCGGCGGACGATATTGAGGAAAGCATTAAAATCCTGAAAAACGGCAGTGTCGATTTTGAATTCCGCACCACGGTCGCGCCGGGTATCCATGCGCCCGATGATCTGGGAAGAATGGCGGCCTGGATCGGTCCAGGCACGCCCGGGAAAACCCCGAAATACTTTTTGCAGAATTTCCGGCCGGAAAGGAATATCGATCCCGCGTTCGAGAATTTGAGGCCGTTTGGCCCGGAGTTTTTTGAACAAGCACTGGAAAAGATCAGGCCTTTTTTGCCGGACGCTAAAGTGAGATAATATGCATCCAGCGAGATTATTTCTATACGGCTGCCTGGCGTTTCTAGCCGGGGACGGATTCTCGTCCTTTATCGGAATTTCAAATTTGGTTTTAATGTTTGGCGCGGCCTTGGCCGCGTTTTTGTTTATTGCGGGTGTTTTTTCCCGCAAGGCTAGACTGGTTGTCGCGGGAATCCTAATTTTATCTGCGATCGCGGGATTTTGGCGGTTCGATATTGCCTGGGAACGGGTTCAAAGCGCGCAAACCGCGGGGATCACCGGCAAAAGCGTCGCGGTGGACGGGATCGTGGCTTCCGACCCGGTCTTTGGCGATTTGAACCAGCAGCTTGTCGTGGAGACTGCTGGGATTGCCGGGAAGATAATGGTAGTGACGCGGCGTTATCCCGAATATGCTTACGGCGATCGGATTAAATTCAATACCATCCTGGAAATGCCGCAAAACACTTCGGATTTCGATTACCGGAATTACCTGGCCAAGGACGGTGTTTATTTTGCCGCGCGGTATCCCGAGATCGAATCGATTTCACATGATAACGGCAACCCGGTTTACGCATTATTGCTGAATATCAAGCATGCGCTTAAAGATAGTTTGGGGAAAAGCTTGCCCTCGCCGCACAACACGCTTTTGGCCGCGATCCTTTTGGGCGACCAAAGCGGTTTGGCAAGCTGCTCGACCAAGGAAATCGAAGCCGATCCGGATTGCGCCAAACTCAAGGAAAAGCTCAATATTTCCGGTTTGCGCCACCTTGCCGCCGTATCGGGAACTCATGTAAGCATTGTGGGCCAGATCCTGGTCCCGATTTTCATCGCCCTTGGAATGTGGCGCGGCAAGGCCCGGCGCCTAACGCTAATGATCATGTGGCTGTTCGTGGCCATGATCGGTTTGCCGGCATCGGCAGTGCGGGCGGGGATCATGGGCAGTTTGCTGATCGGGGCGCAGATGATCGGCCGGCCGGGCGATGCCTTGCACGCGATTACCGTGGCGGCGGCCGCGATGGTTCTGCAAAATCCGCTGATTTTGCGTTTCGATATCGGCTTTCAATTGTCGTTTTTAGCCGTGCTGGGCATGGTTTTCTTTGCCTGGCCGGTTGAGAACAAGATAAAAAGGATATTGCCAAAGCCGCAATTCGTGGCCCAAGCCTTGGCTATCGCGCTGGCCGCCCAGATATTAACCCTTCCGGTCCTGGTCTATAATTTCGGCTATGTTTCACCTTACAGCCTGCTTGCAAATGTTTTGGTCGAGCCGATCGTGCCGTTCGTCACGGTCTACGGATTCGTCCTGGCCATTGCGGGCATGGTCCACCCGGCCATTGGCTGGTTCCTGTTTTTCCCCATGTGGCTGCTTCTGTCCTATCTCTTGGCCGTGGCAAATTTTTTCTCCAGTTTGCCGGGCGCGGTGCTGAACGTCAAAATAAATTTCGTTTGGTTTTTGATCTCATATGCCATTTTGGCGTTCTTCGCCTGGCGCGTCAGCGAGCGGCAAAAAATGGAAAACCTAATTTGACGCCCGGCCTGCGGGGGGGGGTATTATTAAGAAAATTGGAAATCAAATGTCAAAAATCAAAAAACATAAGATTTTTGAGAAATAAAAATGTTTAAAGAAGCTGGTCCAGATGCAGATTATCCATTTGCTTTTGATAGTGAAAAAAACGAAAGTCCGAATGATGAAGCAACAGTTGCCGAATCATTGGGCGCGCAGCCGGAACAAATTGCCGCAATGTCGCCTGAGGCCGGGAAAAACAAAGAAGAATCGCTTGCTTCTGCGGGGAAAATATCAGGAATGATTGGCGAAACGGTTAAAAACAGTTCCGTTCTGCGCAATATTGCGACTTCACGCTTCTTTCAGCCGACAATAGCCTTTACCGCAGCGTTGTTCAGTGTGTTTTTACGGGGAGAATTCAATGATTTGAGCGCGCAGGCGGATTCTGTGGTGCTTGGTGTTGATAACTATATACCTGGCGACAGCAGTGTTTTCGATTATATGGAAGATCCGGATTATGGGGAAAATGCCAAAGAATATTATTTTTCGACTTTTCCCGGGATGGAAGAGCTTTATGAAAAAGCGCGATCGATGAAGGATGTTTCCATCGGTTCGGCGATAGTCAGTTTAATTTTCGGCGGCGGGGCGGTTGCGCGCCATTTTATGAAAAAACGGGACGAACAATAATGTCGCGAAAATCTGTCCGATTGCCGAAAGGCGGCCGGGCATTTGGCGGATCAAACTAAAAACAATAAACTATGGCAATGGAAAATATCCAAAAATCTTTAAAAAAAGTTTATTCGGTTTTAAAGTTCACCGATGAAGAGGCGGAGAGTGCCCTTGGCGACTTGGCGGCTCTCCAGCAAGCGGCGGTGGCAAATGAATTGCTGAAAACCTTGACCCAGGAGGAAGCGGACCAAATCGGCGCGATGGATCAAAAAACCGACGAGGAGAGAAAGGCGGTCATGGAACAAATTGCCAAAACGCATGCCGCGGATAAGAATTTCAAACAGGCGGCGCAAGCGGTGGCCAAGCAAGTGCTGGATGAGCATATTGCGTATCTCAAAACTCGGGGCGACGAAGGCCAAAAAGTCGAGATTGCCAAGATTTTGGCGGGATTGGAATAGAATTTTGCATTTTACGGGGGCGGGGCGCAAACCCGCCTTTTTGGTACTTGACAACTTTTACGAAAATGATAGTATAAATATATGTTTGGTGATACTTTTAATATATTATAAGTATGCAATTTTTTGAGCGGAAGATATATCAACAATTAAAGAGCCATTTAAAGGAGAAGCAAATCACGGTACTTACCGGGATGCGGCGCACCGGCAAAACCACTCTGGTGGCGCGTTTGTTGGCTGAAATCGAATCGAAAAACAAAATTTATATCGATCTTCAGCGAGCCGACAATCGCCAGCTTTTTGGCGAGAAAAATTACGATAATATCGTTCTTGAGCTTGCCGGGCGCGGTTTGGATGCGTCAAAAAAAATGTATCTGGCTATCGATGAGATTCAGTTGGTGCCGGAGCTTCCCGGGGTGGTGAAGTATCTGTATGACCATTATGATATTAAATTCATCGTCACCGGCTCCAGTTCGTATTATATGAAAAATCTTTTTTCCGAGTCTTTGTCCGGTCGGAAAAAGATTTTTGAGCTTTATCCTTTGGATTTTGGCGAATTCCTGATTTTCAAACAAATTGAGACCGCTGCGCCAAGTAATTTCCTTGAAGCGGGATTTGATGAATATGAATATCAAAGATTGAAGGGCTATTATGATGAATATATCGAATTTGGCGGTTTCCCCGAGGTTGTGCTGGCGGATGCGCCGGACAAGAAGAAGGACCTGCTCAAAGATATTATCAGCTCTTATATTAATATTGACGTTGAGTCGCTGGCGGATTTCAAGAAGCGGGACGATTTTTACAATGTCGTCAAAATTTTGGTTTCGAGGGTCGGTTCGCGGGTTGATTATGGGAAAATCGCGCTAATGGGCGGCATCAGCATTATCACTTTGCGCAACTACATGGGTTTTTTGGAAGAAACTTATTTGATCAAGAGGGTGCCGGTTTTTACGTCCAACGTCGGTCGGGAAATCGTGAAAGCCAAAAAACTTTATTTTATCGATTCGGGGCTGGCAAATGTTTTAGCGGATCTTGATTCGGGCGCGAAATTTGAGAACGCGGTTTTCAATCAGTTGGCGCGGCAAGGGGAAGTGCGTTATTACTCGTTGAAAGGCGGACGGGAAATTGATTTTATTTTTAACGGTAAAATCGCCCTGGAGGCCAAAGAAACTCCGATCGAAAGCGACCAAAGCGATTTGAGCCAATTGGCAAAAATTGCCGGATTGGAAAATTTTAGATTGATCGGCAAAAACATTTCTCCCAAATTCAAAAATTACATTTGGGGCGGTAGCATTCGTTAGATTTCTTGGATGGAATCCGGTTTTGTTTTTGATAAGCGGAAATTTTTGGTATGATTGAACAATGGAAAAGGAAAGCGAAAACCGGAAGGCGTGGGTTGTGGGCGTTAATATGGGTTATGGCCATCAGCGGACGGCGTTTCCGCTCAAGGGATTCGCGTACAAAGGCCAGGTCATGAACGCCAACGACTATCCCGGCATTCCCGCGGACGACCGCAAGGTTTGGGAGGAAAGCCGTCGTTTCTACGAAGCCATCTCGCGCTTCAAAAGGACGCCGCTGGTCGGCAGCGCCGCTTTTTTTTGCTATGACAATTTGTTCCAGAAGATCATCGATTTTTACCCGCGCAAGGATCTATCTAGTCCGACGTTTTTGACCGCCCGCACCTACGGCCTGATCAAGAAGGGGTGGGGGAAGGATTTTGTCGACCGGATGGCCAAAAATCCCATGCCGCTGGTGACGACATTTTTCATCACGGCGTTCATGGCCGAGGAGTTTGATTATCCCAACGATATTTATTTGATCGTGTGCGACGCCGACGTGAGCCGGCAATGGGTGTCGCAATATCCGATGAACAGCCGGATAAATTATTGCGTGCCCAACACTCGGGTGCGCGAACGGCTTAAGCTCTACGGGGTTCCCAAAAAGAGGATCTTTCTGACCGGTTTTCCTTTGCCGGAATCAAATATTTATTCCCAAAAAGGTTCGGCGAAAAACGACATGGATATCGCAAAAAGCGATTTGGGCCACCGCTTGGCCAACCTTGACCCGGCGGGAGCGTACCGTTCCAAATATTGCGGGTTGGTGAACGAAAAGCTGTGCGAACTGCCCAAAAAGAGCCGCCGGCCGCTGACCATCATGTTTTCCGCGGGCGGCGCCGGCGCGCAGGGTGAGATCGGATTGGGCATCATGCGCCAAATGGGTTTAAACATCCGGAGCGGCAAAATGAAACTGATCCTTTCCGTGGGTACCAACGCGCCTTTAAAAACCTATTACGAAGCCTTGGCCAAGGAAATGAAAATGAGCGATCCGGAGAAGGTTGAGGTTTTATACGAAAAAAACATCGTCGATTACTTTACTCGTTTCAACAAAACTTTGCGCAAAGCCGACATTCTTTGGACCAAGCCAAGCGAATTGTCGTTCTATTCGGCGCTTGGGGTGCCGATCATCGTGGCGCCGCCGATCGGGTCGCAGGAGGACTTCAATAAAAGCTGGCTCTTAAAGTCCGGATTCGGCATCGAGCAGGAAGATTTGCATTGCATCGGCGAATGGCTCGGCGACTGGCTGGTCCAGGGCTACCTGGCCGAAGCGGCGATGGAAGGTTTCGTCGAAGGCGAGA
>JALOQL010000067.1 GCA_025453415.1 Minisyncoccota bacterium | reverse complement strand
TTTCATTTCAAGTCAAGGAGTCTGCTAATTGTGTGATTCACTTTGATGGTGGCGAATACAAATCACTTAATTTGAATGAACTTTTAAATAATCAAGCAAAATTTTTAAATACAAACAGCGGTGTTTTTCATTTAGATGAAATTAAATTGACGACTACAAAAAATTCCTTTAACGACTGGAGTTCCATTAAAAATTATTTAATCAAAATTTATAAAAATATTACAATTTGGATATTTTCAGTGGGCCTTTTTTCTTTTTTTGCTACGGCCCTTATGGTTATTTTTAGGAAAAGCAGATTAGACAGTTTGGCGGTCATTGCAACGGGTTTATGGTTTATGTTTTTTAGTCGTATTGCTTTGGTAATTTTAGTCGATATTTCTTCTTTCCCTGCGATTAACCATTTGTATCTCATGCCAGCATTTCCAATTTTATTTGCGGCATCGTTTGCAACCTTTTCTTCCTTGCTAAAGGCAATCAAAGGTTCAAAAATAAATTACGCAAAGAAAAGTGCGTAAAAGAGATATGTGTCACGGTTGTTTTAACGGAACAAAGAAATTCACGCCCTTTAAGTTTTGTCAGAGTCCTTGGGCTATGCCTGAAAAATGCTTTTGAAATCGCGGTAGCCGGAGGCCATGAATCGGACGTAAGGCCACGGCCTATGGTCGTGGATTGTGATTTAAGTGATTTTCTTAACGTTGGAGAAGTAGGATGAAGTTAACAATTTTGATGCCCTGCCTCAACGAATCGGAAACATTAGAAATCTGCATAAAAAAAGCAACCGCCTGGATTCGGCAGTCCTGCATCTCGGGCGAAGTTGTTATCGCTGATAATGGCAGCACCGACGGTTCCCAAAAAATTGCTATTAGAAACGGCGCACGGGTTGTTGACGTACCTTTACGAGGCTATGGATCTGCTTTGTACTACGGCGTACTATCTGCGAATGGTGAATACATAATTATGGGAGACTCTGATAATTCATATGATTTCAGCCGACTTGACGCGTTCGTAGAGAAGCTAGAAAAAGGATTCGATTTGGTTATGGGAAATCGTTTTCTTGGCGGAATCGCACCCAATGCCATGCCCTGGAAAAATCGATATATTGGGAACCCTGTTTTAACATGGGTTGGCCGAATTATATTCAAATGTCCTGCTAAGGATTTTCACTGTGGTTTACGTGGATTTAGAAAGGACGCATTCGTACGAATGGATCTTCGAACCACAGGGATGGAGTTTGCGTCTGAAATGGTTATTAAAGCAAAATTATTTGGGATGAAGATAGCAGAGGTACCTACGACTTTGTCAAAAGACGGCCGTTCACGTTCTCCCCATTTGCGTCCATGGAGAGATGGGTGGCGTCACCTTCGGTTTATGTTGCTTTTTAGCCCTAGGTGGTTATTTATGATCCCTGGAATAGCTGTATTCATGATAAGTTTTATTTTTTATTTAATGCTTCTATTTGGTCCTATAAAAATAGGAAGCGTCTTCTTTGATGTTCATACTTTGTTTTATGCTCAAGCCGGAATGACCATTGGTTTCATATCGTCGGTGCTCGGTACAACGGCAAGGATGTTTGGGATACGTGAAGGATTTTTGCAAGAACATTTTTTACTTGAAAAATTACGAACATCTCCGATATTAGAAATTGGTAGTCTCGGTGGAATTGTATTAATTACTATCGGCATCTATATGGGTTTCGACTTATTATCGGAATGGGGTGCCAAGGGCTTTGGGGAACTTGAATATGGGGCATTCTTAAGGGCTGTTAGCCTTTCAACCTTGTTGATTACTTTTGGAGGTATTGGGTTTTTATCATCCCTAATTATGGGTTTTCTGGCCTTGCCTATTAGACGTCAGCCGCTTTAAGTCGTGGTCAGAGAGACATTGGGTTAAGTTTATTGAAGTTAAGAATCCTGGCCCAGATAACCAAAAATCTTATGCTCAAATCAATTACATGGTAACATATCAATTTTTAAAATTCGTTTCCGCTGGAACTTTCGGAGCGGCCTGCTATGTTGTATTCTCTTCCGTGCTTACTTATTCTGGTCTGCGCCCATGGATTTCCAGTCTTTTTATTTATATCGCACTGATTCCGATCGTTTATTATATTCAAAAGCGATTTGTATTTAAATCAAAAAACTCGCACTTCTCATCGCTCCCGAAATACGCCACAACTCAATTATTTGGTTTGACTCTTTCAGCCTTTCTTCCTTATGTACTGGAAATTTTTAAATTCAATCCTGAATTTTCTTTTGTCATAGTTGTTGCTTGCATCACTCTCGCGAATTATGTCATACAATCCCGGTGGGTATTTTCAGAAGTGGATTAAAAAAGGGGTTTTTTATGAAATTTATTGATAAGGCGCTGCGACGGTGGCGTGTTGGAGTAGCACTTCGGGCTATGCCAAATTTGGTTGAGTCCGTATTCGATATTGGTTGTGACGATGGTTATCTTCTTAGGAAAATTAAAGGAGAGGATTTGCGTCTTGACGGATGCGACCCCCGCTTATCAATTAAATTCGTATCGTCCAACTCAAGACTCTTGCAAGGTTTTTTTCCGTCAGTCTTGGATGAATCCAAGGGATGGGGAAAATACGATACCATTTTTGCATTATCGGTTTTTGAGCATTTTACCGAAGGTGATTTAAAAAAGACTTCTCAAAAAATTTCAGAGCTGCTTACTGATAAGGGGCGATTGATTGTTACGGTGCCTCATCCATTTGTTGATAAGATTTTAGATTCACTTATGCTTCTAAAATTAATCGATGGGCAGGCAGTAGAGGAGCATCATGGATTTGATCCGGAATCCCTTGTCAGCATGCTTTCCAGTCATCTACAGCTCAAATTCAGAAAAAAGTTTCAATTAGGTCTTAATAATCTTTTCGTTTTTGAAAAGCATTGATTATGTTTTTTGGTTGGCATGGTTGATGATTTTGAGCCGCGGCCCAATAATCATCTCTCAAAGCAAGATACGTTGTTATTCTGATAGTGTTATTCCGTGACCCAAAAGAGTGGCGCAAAACCACCCAGCGCCGATGACAATCCTGCGCAGCTTTATCCCCAGCCCAGTTTTTTGTGGAGGTGATAACCGCCGGATCGGCACCGATCGGCGCTCCATGGTTCTTTTGACGCTGCCAGCTCTGGAATTGCCGATCCTCCGATAAAAATTAGGTTGGGAGGATGGGGGCGTTTCGATCTACTGCGACCTTTGTTATAAATCGTTGCAGCAACGCCGCATCAAAGTGTTTTATCTATGTCAGATACGAAAGTATTTGATTTTTATGCCTCTTACCGTCATCATCGTAAACTTCAACAGTTTTGAATTACTGGCAAAGTGTTTGCGGCACCTGAGTTTGCAGACGGTTCTGCCCGGTCGCGTGTTTGTTCTGGACAACGCCAGCACGGAGGGGTTCGGCAAAATCAAGGATTTATCCGGCAGGGTCACCGTCTTCAAAATGACCGACAATATCGGTTTTGCTGCCGGAAACAACTTTGCCCTGGCGGAATGCACCACCCCCCTGGTGGCCTTACTTAACCCCGACGCCTTTCCCGAGCCCGACTGGATCGAAAAGCTGCTCTTGGCTGCAGAAAAATATCCTGAATATTCGATGTTCGGAAGTCGTCTGGTATCGGCCCAAAACCCCAAGCTGCTCGATGGTGACGGGGACCGCTATCACGTGAGCGGGGCGGCCTGGCGCGAGGGGCATGGCCGGCTCTTCCAAAAGGAAGCGACGCCTTGGGAGGTTTTTTCGCCGTGTGCCGCAGCGGCGATGTACCGGACCGAGGCCTTGCGCGAGGCCGGGGGGTTTGACGAGGATTTCTTCTGCTATCTTGAAGATGTGGACCTCGGCTTCCGGATGCGTCTCCTGGGACACCGCTGTTTACAGGTGCCGTCGGCGGTGGTTCACCATCTGGGGTCGGCCACCAGCGGCGGGCAGCGCGGTGATTTCGCGGTTTATCACGGCCACCGGAACATGGTCTGGACCTTTTTTAAGAACATGCCCGCCACTTTGTTCTGGATTCTTCTTCCCTTGCACGTCATGGTCAATCTGATCAGCGTTGTCATCGGCTTTCACAGATGGCAGGGAAAAATTATGATTCGGGCCAAGATCGCCGCCCTGGCTGAAATCCGCACGGCGTGGCAGAAACGAAGTCGCATTCAAAATCAGAGGAAGGCTTCCGCGCGCGAGATCCTGAGGGTTTTGGATAAAAGAATTTTCAGATTTAAGTAAACTTGTCGGCTTGGTCCTGGAAGCGGAAAAAGCATGGAATCTGTATCCATCGTTATCGTAAACTTCAATGCCGGCGCTCGGCTTGCCGACTGCGTGACGTCCATTGTCGACTCCGGGTGTTCGGCCCAAATCATCGTGGTCGATAACGCCTCCGAAGATGACAGCATCCAAAGACTGGAGGCCGGGTACTGCGGTCTGGAGAACCTGCGCATCATGCGCAACGGCGCCAACCTCGGGTTTGCCAGGGCGTGCAATATCGGCACTAAGCTGGCCGCCTGCCAGTACATTCTCTACCTGAACCCGGACTGCGTCATCGATGGCAACACGCTGCCCGCATTGGTCAACGGCTTGAAAAAGCGTCCCGACGCCGGCATGGCCGGGGGCATGTTAATCAATCCGGACGGTACGGAGCAGGCCGGCGGCCGGCGGGCTGTCCCGACTCCCTGGAGGGTCCTGGTCCGGCTTACCGGGCTCTACCGGCTGAAAAACCGCTACCCACGGATTTTTGATGATTTTTTGCAGCACCATGAGAAAGTGCCTGATGCTGACATGGAAGTCGAGGCTACTTCCGGAGCCTGTATGATGTTGCCGCGAAAGGTCATCAGTGATGTTGGGGGCTTCGATGAAGGCTATTTCCTGCATGTGGAAGACCTGGACCTGTGCATGCGGGTCCGTGAAAAGGGTTGGAAAATCATTTTCGTCCCCGGGGCAAAGGTGGTGCATCTCAAAGGCGTCTGCGGTCGGGATCGCCCGATTTTCGTCGAGTGGCACAAGCACTGGGGCCTGATGCGCTTTTACCGCAAATTCTTTCGGCATCAGCACCCCAGCGCGCTGATGGCTGTGGTGGCGGCAGGGATCTGGGCTCACTTTTTGGCCTTCGCGGGGTATCTCGCCTTGAGAAATAATCGGTAACCCAACCGCTGCGACGGACGGCCTGGGAGCGTGGGGGGATTTTGGCACGGGGAGGATTTGTAGGCGTCTTGGGTGCCCGCAGCCTGGTGGGGGAATGCCTCTTGCCGCTGTTGGTTGTCAAGGGGGCCACCGTCATGGCCTTTTCGCGGCAGCCCAACCAACAACACGCCAGCCCCGGAATCCACTGGTGCAGCTTGAAGGCTGCCGCTGATCCGGGTGGCGGTCCAAAGCCCCTGCAAATCGAAATCCGCAATTGGATCAGCCTGGCGCCGATCTGGATTCTGCCGGATTACTTCGGTCTGCTGGAGGCACACAACGTCCAGCGGGTCGTGGCGCTCTCCTCCACCAGCCGGTTCACCAAAGAAGCCTCGCCCGACCCGGAAGAGAGGGCCGTTGCCCGCCGGCTGGCCGAGGGCGAGGGGCGGTTGGTGCGGTGGGCCGGGGAGCGGCAAGCGGCAACGACCATCCTGCGCCCGACGTTGATCTACGGTTACGGACGGGATCGCAATATCGGCGAGATCGCCCGGTTTATCCGCAGATTTGGTTTTTTCCCGGTTTGCGGCTCGGCCTCGGGCCTGCGGCAGCCGGTGCACGCTGAGGATGTAGCGGCAGCCTGCCTCGCCGCGCTGGAAACTGTGCCGGCGGGGATTCGGCACTACAATCTTTCGGGCGCTGAAATCTTGACCTACCGGACCATG
>JALOQL010000066.1 GCA_025453415.1 Minisyncoccota bacterium | reverse complement strand
ACTGAACAATAAATTCATTCTTCAATTTGTTTATCACTTTGCCCAATTCCTACTGAATGCGTTTTTCGCAGTTATCAAATGCTACCATTGAGGCCGTTTTGCCAAACGGCCTCAATGTACGGCGTTGCCTTCAAACGTACACCCCGGCTAAAGCCGGGGGTTTAGCTTGTAAACAAAAAACGGGTGAACCCGTTTTTTATTTAGTTGGTTTACGCGAACGTGTAAGCGCAGCCTTTCGCGTTGGCGCGGCCGGTGCGGCCGATGCGGTGGATGTAGTCGTCGTAGGTGCGCGGCACGGTATAGTTGATGACGTGCGTCACGTCCTTGATGTCCAATCCGCGCGCCGCCACGTCGGTGGCGACCAGTACGTTGATCTTGTTCTCGCGGAAAAGCGAAAGCGTTTTCTGGCGTTGGTTCTGCCGTTTGCCGCCGTGGATCGATTCGGCTTTGTAGCCGTCGCGCTGCAGGTTTTTGGACAGCTTTTCGACGCCGTGCTTGGTGTCGCCGAAGATTATCACTTTCTCCATCCCGGGATTATCCAGGAGTTTTTTGAGCTCGTCGAATTTTTCCTGTCCCTGGCCGGCGCGGATCAGATTCTGCTCCACGTTGTCGGCGGAGCGGTTGGACAGGATTTCGAAAGTCATCGGATTTTTCAGAAACTGGTCGGCGACCCTTCGCGCGCGTTCCGGCATCGTTGCCGAGAAGAACAGCGTTTGGTGCGCCGCCGGGACTTTGCTCATCAGATGTTTGATATCCTCGATGAAGCCCATGTCCAGCATCCGGTCGACTTCGTCCAGCACGACCGTCGTGAAATGGATGAAATTGACGACGTTTTGCTGCTGGAAATCCTTCAATCTTCCGGGCGTACCAATGATGAAGTTGGGATTGTTCCTGAGCTGCAACCGTTGCGGCCGTGGCGGTATTCCGCCCACCAGGATCGCCGAATCAAGGCCCATTCCCCGGGAAAACCGGCGGAAATCGTCGTTTATCTGGACCGCCAGTTCGCGCGTCGGCGCGATGACCAAGACGCGCAGTTTGCGGTTCTTGGCGATGTTGTTGATCAACGGCAAAAGATAGGCTCCGGTTTTGCCCGATCCGGTATTCGCCAGGCCGACGATATCCCGGCCTTCAAGAGCGGGCATGATCGTTTGGTCCTGGACCGGCGTGGGTACCGTGAAGCCAAGCCGCGCGATATTGCCCGCGAGCGTGGCGTTAAAGCCGAAATCCGCGAACGCGTGCGTAATCGGGTTGCTCGCGGTGATTTTCGCCGGGGCGGTCGCTTGTTTTATGAAGCGCGATACGTCAATATGCTCCCGGCCGATGTCTTTCCTGTTGCCTCCGCGCTTGCCATTGGATGCAAAACGCCTGCCGTTTTGGAAACGGCCAAAATTTTGTCTCGCCCTTGGGGCGAAACCAGCATGACTGTTCATAGATCTAACCTTTCGCGAAAAGAGAAAGAATCAAAACAAAAGGTCGGTTAATTAATGTTTGAACGTATTCTTTTAATTGCCGCTTAATACCGTCGGGTCTTAAGCATCTTGCTGCAAATATGCGGCAGTCTATAGAACATCGAACAATATCAATTATCCGGGAATCTATAGAACAATTTTTTCGCATTTATATTATAACACAACCGACTATTTTTTGCAAGAGAGGCGGCATTTGACGGCCTGGAGCAGTTTTTTGGCGATATCGTTGTTGCCGTCACAGACCGAGACGTTACCATCGCGGTCGATGATATAAGCCTTGTGGCCATTGCCGGCCATTTCGTCCAGGTCGTTGGCGCAGATCAAGTCGGCGTCGGATTGACGCATACTTTCCCGAGCTTTGTTTATAAGTTCATCGTGGCTCAGACCGACTTCGAGCTTGAATTTGACCAGGAGGATATTCTTGTCCCAAAGCCTGATTTGGTCGACGATCTTTTTGGTGGGTTTGAGGGTGATTGTCAGTTCATCCTGCCCGGACTGGATTTTTCCATCGAACACATTGACCGGCACGTAATCCGGCACGGCCGACGAATGGAAGACGGCATCGAAAAGGTGGCTTGAGAGATGCTTTTCCATCATGCCGTACAAATCGTCGTAGGTTTCAAAGCGAATGATCTCAAAATTATCCGGCAAGCTGGCCGGAATTTCCACCCGCCCCGGTCCAAGCAATAAAGTGACGCCATAACCTTGGCGCGCCGCTTCCAAGGCGATCGAAAACCCGGTCTTGCCGGTGAAGCGGTTGGTGAGCGCGCGCACGCGGTCGAGCGGCACCCAGACCGGCCCGGCGGTAATTAAAAGCCGATGTTTTTTCATGGTGTTATTTATTTTATCATCGTAGTTTGAATTGGCAACGCGGCGGTTTTTTCTGCTAAAATATTTGAATATGGGCAGCGGATGCTTGTTCAGGCCCGACGATTGTAAAAACGATGAAAAAAATCTTTAAAATAATATTTGTTATCTTGGCGGTTGTCTATGTGGCGTTTGGCGCCGCACTTTTCGCATCGCAGAAAGAAATTATCTATCGCCCTGACCGGCAGGATTTTACGGCGTGCGCGAATTTCGCGGATAGCGAAAAACTTAATCTTAACGGTACCCGCGCCTATTATAAAAAAAATTCCGGCGATCTTGTGGTTTTTTATCACGGAAATGCCGGTTCTGCTTGTGATATGGCATTTTTGAAGGATATTTTTGAAAAGAACGGATTGTCGTATATTTTCGTGGAATATGCGGGTTATTCATCGGACGAGCGGAAACCATCAAAAACATTATTGATGAAAGACGCGGAAAACGTGAACGAGTTCATCAAAAATGGTGATTTCGCGGAAATTACCGTTATGGGGCATAGTTTGGGGGCGGCTTTGGCTGTTTATCATTCGTCAATGGCGAATATCGACAAGCTGCTGTTGGTAGCGCCGTTTTGCAGCATGGCCGATTTGGCGCAGCGCGATTATTATTTTTATCCGGTGCGGTCGATGCTTACGGAAAATTATGACAGCGGGTCTTTGATTGCCGCCAGCCGCGCAAAAAGCATCGAAATCATCCATGGCACCGATGACGAAAGCATCCCGTTCGAGCAATCGGAGAAATTATTTTCTAAAATTAAAAACAACGATAAGCGGTTGATCAAAGTTGCCCGGGCGCACCATAACGACATTTGGAACTTTCCCGAAGCGCGAACCGGCATGGATAATTTTTTTAAGGAGTAAAACGCGTTCCGTCGCGAAATAGCAATAATATTGCGCGAAACTAAATTCGCGCAAAAAATATGATGGAAGGTTTCCTGAATTTTATCCGCAAGCAAGGTGTGGTCGGTTTAGCCGTCGGGTTTATCCTTGGCGGCGCGGTTTCCAAGCTGGTGGCGGCGATCGTCACCGACATCATTAATCCGTTGCTGGGCGTGGTTATCGGTTTTGCCGGCGACCTGAACAACGCGTCGGTGAACATCGGTCCGGCGAAACTGATGTACGGCGACTTTATCAACACCACCATTAATTTTATCGTGGTGGCGCTGGTGGTTTACTACGGCGTCAAAGCCCTTGGTTTGGAAAAGCTCGACAAGCCCAAGGCGTAGTGAAATCACAAAAACAAAGCGGCCTTTCGGGGCCGTTTTGTTTTTGATTTAAAGCAATGGAAGCGGGGCGGTTTTGGTGGTAAAATAAATGCGAAGGATAAATTTAAATGATCTTCTTTACTTTCGGGTTTTTGGCGTTTTTCGTGATCGTTCTGGCTTTCAACTGGATCCTGAAACCTTGGCCGCGGGCCTGGCGCCTTTTTTTGTTGGTTGCCAGCTATTATTTTTATTCGGTCTGGGACTGGCGTCTGCTCGCATCATTGGCGGCGCTTTCGCTTGTCAATTATTGGATCGGGAAAGCCATCCATGCCGATTTTGACGGCGAGAAAAAGTTTTTCTTGAAGTTTGGCATTGCCTGCAATTTATTGGTTTTGGCGCTTTTTAAATACTACGATTTTTTCCGCTTACTGGCCGAAGCGCTGCTGCAGAAAATGGGCATCACCACCGAGTTGCCGCTGATGGAACTTATGGTGACGGCCGGACTGTCGTTTTACCTTTTCAAGATGATCTCGTTTTTGGCCGATTGTTACCGGGGCAAGATCGTAAAGTATCCGGCACCCGTCGACCTGGCGCTGTATTTCGCGTTCTTCCCGCAGCTGCTTTCCGGGCCGATCGCGCGCGCCAATGATTTTTTGCCTCAGCTGGCCGCGGGCGGGGCAAAGACCATCGACCGGCCTTACCGTTATTTTGCCTTGCTGATGAGCGGTTTGTTCAAGAAACTGCTTGTCGTTAATTATCTTGCCACCAACATCACCGACGATGTTTTCGCGGTTCCGCAAAACCACGGTTCGATCGTGGTGTTTCTGGCGATTTTAGCCTACGCGCTGGTGATATATTTTGACCTTTCGAGCTATACCGACATGTCGATCGGTTTTGCCGGGCTGATGGGGTTCGCGTCGCCGGCAAACTTCGACTCGCCGTACGCGGCGTTGACAATCCAGGAATTTTGGCGAAAATGGCATATTACGCTTTCCGACTGGGTGCGTGATTACATTTATATCCCGCTGGGCGGCAGCCGCAAGGGCAAATTGAGGCAGTGCCTCAACTTGGTTGTGGCAATGACGGCGATGGGATTCTGGCACGGCGCAACGTGGCACTATGTTTTCTGGGGATTTTTGCAGGGCGCGGCGCTTGGTTTTGTCGCGGTATTTTCCGGGCTTAAAAATTTTCTTTTGTCATCGCGGCCGGGAAGGTTCATTTCCTGGCTGGCGACTTTTACGTTCGTGATTTTTGCCTGGATATTTTTCCGCGTCGAAACCGTGGAAGACGGTTTTACCATGATCGGCCAGCTGTTTTCGGGCCAGCGCCTGGATGAATCGTTCAAACTTTATGTGCTGATCGCGGTGGCCGTCGGTTTCGCGTTTCTGGCTTTCGAGAAGCGCATTCTCGCTTTTACCGAGCGGTTGCAAGCAAGAATGCCTTTGGCTCTTTGGCTGGTCTTCCTGGTTGCGATATTTTCGTTATTGTTCCGCGCCGGTTCCGACACGTTGCCGGCGTTCATCTATTTCAGTTTTTGAAATCTTTCATGGATAAATTTGCCGCCGAACCGAATAATGCCACGTTCGCCGGGTTGCTGCGCCATCCCGGCCCATTTACAGTCGTAATATTTTTTTGTTTGATGTTTCTGGGCGTTTGTTTTTACAATTCCCGGAAAGTGGCGCTTTGGGAAAGCCAGGAAGAGAAGGGTCGCGATATCGCGTTCAGTCCGGCGGTGCTTTCATGGGCCGGGACATCGGAAACGCTGAAAACCAAATTGAAATTGGACCGGTTTTTCGATGCCGAAAACGGCACCTGGAGGGCGATGAAAGAGTCGCCGCTGGTATTCGGCCAGCCGGAAGCCAGCGAGATCGTTCCCGAAGAAACGGAGCTGCCTTCGTCGTCCGAGAACGGCGAAAACGGCCCGGCGGTGCCCAACAAAGAACCGGTGACACCGGACTTTGTCATGGGCGGCCAGACGGCGACCGATACTTTGACCGCCGGCACGACCACAGTTGCCGCGGCGACCACGACTTCGGATGTTGCGTCCCAATTGCGGCAGGAAACGGTTTTTACGGCCGCGCCGCCGAACCCGGGTAAAATCTCAGGGCCGTTTCGGATGCTGATCGTGGGCGATTCGTTCGTGGCCATCGGCGGCGGCATGGGAGACCCCCTCGAAAAAACCTTGCTGTCGCAAAAGGATACGATCGTGACGCGCCTGGGCAAAGTTTCCAGCGGATTGGCCCGCCAGGATTATTTTAATTGGCCGGCCACCGCCCAAAAAATGGTGACGCAGCACAATCCCAATGTGGCGATAATGATGTATGGCGCCAACGACAAT
>JALOQL010000065.1 GCA_025453415.1 Minisyncoccota bacterium | reverse complement strand
TCTCCTTCGGTCCACAATATTTTATCCCGTCCTCAGCCAAACCGCAAAAGGAGTTACGCATTTGTTGACACGGCCAGATATTGGGAGGATCTGCGTGATAATGCCTCACAGTCCTCCGTATCCGGCTGCGATGGTTGGTTTTTTTTCTTCCGGAGAAACCCAAATGTACCGTTTTCTCCTTTACGTTTCAAGCCATGCGGGCGGCGAAAATCACAAAAGCTGAGTCGATCCCACGCCCTTTAACGGGGTGCTGGTATTCGAACCGGCAATGAAGCGTGAAGTTTTGTCGACAAATCTCGGTTTTTGGCTGCCGCTATCATTCTTTTTGAAGGCAATTCTTGCGACCCAAAAATTACAAGAGTTTGAAATCAAATCAAAAATAGGAACCAGATGACGGTTGTGAGGGTGCTTGCAAAACCGTCGGCATAGAACCTGCTCTATCCGGGAAGCATGTCGTGAACATCCACTTTAAACCTTAGTTAAAGGAGAAAAAGATGAGGCACCCAGTACGCTCAGAGAATTGTCGAATTCCGCGAGGCTAACGGCCCCTTCCAGAAACCTGAAGATATCATGAAGGTTCAGGGGGTCGGGCAAAAAACCTGGGAGATGAACAAAGAGCTTATTGTTTTGGAGTAGACTTTCAGCATTGTGGGATCAAAAGTCCGGCACCGGCAGCGGTTGCCGGACTTTTTTTGTCGTGGTTGAAAAATGTGCTATCGGGATTGGTAACCTTTACCATTAAACTCTGCCGGACACTCAAAAGGCGTGCCCTGGGGAGGAACAACCGGTCTCCTCGTCAAGGGCAGGAGTTTCCCCGGCCTTTGCCGATGCAAGCTTTGGATAGCCGATATGATCTGTTGATTCAACAACCAAATCCATTCCCCACCGATGTGTTGCCCAAAATAATCTTCGAAAGCGCCGTCCTTTTAAATTGACATCCGCCTCGCTTTGTGGTGCTATTCTTACCGTTCAAATCTTGAACGCCACCCTTCCTTTCCACCGAAATTGCTTCAAAAGCCATGCTGCCGCTCAAGATTTAGACGCAGGCCGAGACAAAAAGCGCTGCACGCCGAGTCACGGATTGAAAAGCCTCTATGTTCTCCCTCATGAAGGCGCGTAACCAGGCCCTGTTATGCTGGGTGTGGCTTTGAAACCATTTTCAATCCCTTAGCCGCTTTGGGTTTGCCGGCCTGCCGGCATGTAAGTCACCGGGCGGAGCTATATCACAGACCGGCCTATCCGCCCCCCGCATACGTATCCTTTTGGGTTCGTGCGCTGGGGGAAAAATCGCAGACGGCAGTCATCCCCCACCGATGGACCTCCAGGACATCCGAACCCTCAAATTGCTCGAAATCATCCACGATGCCCGGATGCCGCCGAGTCAGCGGGATCTTGCCCAGACGCTGGGCGTATCCCTGGGATGGGTCAATTCCTTTCTAAAGCGGCTGGTCAAAAAAGGGTATTTTAAAATTTCGCACCTGCCCAAGAACCGTATGGGCTATATTCTCACGCCGACCGGGGTGGCCGAGAAATCCCGCCTCACCTACCATTACATCCAACATTCCTATCGGTTTTACCAGGATACCCGAAGGCGATTTAAAGCCGTTTTCCAGAAGTTGGCGGCAGTCAGGATGCGGCGCGTGGCCTTTTTTGGCGCAGGCGAGTTGGCCGAAATCGGTTTGCTTTCGATCCAAGAGACCGGCCTGCAGTTTTGCGGGGTTGCCGATGACAGCAAAGACGGACAGCATTTTTTCGGGCAGCCGATCCTATCGATTGCCGAGCTCGCCCAACGCAGGGTTGACAAGGTCCTGATTACCACCGGGGGTAACCCGGCCTCGGCCGCTGAAAACCTGGCGGTCGGTGGAGTTTCACCTGGGAAAATTCAATTTCTTTAGAGCCAACCAGTTTCAAAACCTTCCATTTTGTTCGAAGCCAAGAAAGCCCAGCGATTGGGCAAAAGTAGATGTTTTGAAGTGAGCTCTCTAAAATGGGGCACTCATGCAGTTTATTGACCTGAAAACCCAGCAGCAAAGAATTCGAGAAGAAATAGACCGTAGAATGGCGGCGGTTTTGGATCATGGGCACTATATCATGGGCCCCGAGGTCTTCGAGCTCGAGGCCAAACTGGCGCAATATGTCGGTGTGAAGCACGCAGTTTCCTGCGCGTCGGGAACCGATGCCCTCCTGATGGCGTTGATGGCCGCTGGGGTCGGGCCGGGTGACGCGGTTTTCACGACACCTTTTTCGTTTTTTGCGACGGCCGAAGTGGTGAGCATGGTGGGGGCCACACCGGTTTTTGTGGACATTGATCCTCAAACCTATAACTTGGACCCGGAAGCTTTGGAAGCCGCAGCAAGCGCATTCAGCGGAAGATCGGGATACCCCCCTTTTCTCAGAGACCAATCGCATGGTGAACTCACACCGAAGGCCGTCATCGCGGTGGATCTTTTCGGGTTGCCAGCAGAATACGACCGAATCAAGAGAATTGCGCAAAAATACGGTTTGGCGGTCATAGAAGATGCCGCCCAGTCGTTTGGCGCTCTTTACCGTGGGAGAAAAGCCGGTTCCCTTGCGGACGTCGCCTGCACGTCGTTTTACCCCGCCAAACCCCTCGGCGCCTATGGGGATGGCGGCATGTGCTTTACCAACGATGATGTGACCGCAAATCTTCTCAAATCCATCCGAATTCACGGCATGGGATGTGATCAATACGACAATGTTCGAATCGGCATCAACGGACGTCTCGACACGCTTCAGGCGGCGATATTACTGGCCAAATTCGACATTTTCCCAGCAGAAATCAAAATGCGGGGCAAAGCGGCAGCGACCTATTCCAGGTTGTTGGCGGGATGCAGCGGCGTTCAATTGCCGTTGGTCAAAAGGGAGTTCGAGAGCGTCTGGGCCCAATATAGTTTACTGGCGGAAAGCCAGACCCACCGCGAAGTCACCCGACAGCGGTTGTCAGCTGCAGGCATCCCCACCGTCATCTACTACCCCAAGCCGTTGCATCTGCAGGCGGCATTCGGGGACCTCGGGTATCGGGCAGGCGATTTCCCGGTCAGTGAGGACTGTGCCGCAAGAATATTCAGCCTTCCGATGCATCCATACCTGAGTTTGGCAGAACAGGAAAAAGTTGCAGATTTGGTGAATTGTGAAACGTAAGCAGGAAACAGCCATGGTTTTGGAGGGAAACGTTCGCAGAAGGTCATGTCGCTGCCGCTTTAATCCTGCAAGGGGCTTTTTTTGATGGATTTAACCAGGAAAGGGTTGCTCAATACCATTTTGCTTCCCCCGCTGTTTTTGGTTTTAAGTAAATTTCCAATTTGGGCGAAAATAGAAATGGTTGTTGTGAAAACACGACTGGGATTTACGGATAAAAAATAGCTCTTGCGGATGGAGACGCCGAATGAAAAAAATTAGCAGTCGATACGCCATCTTGGTGCTTGCTTGTGTTATTGCTTGGGTTATCAATGCGCCCGGGTCTGTTTTTGCTCTGGGGGAATACAACGGCGTCTGGGTCGGGGTGGATACAATCAGTATACCCGGCTACGGGTCTTTTGATGAAACCACCGGGACTGTTATCTTTCAGAAAGATGAGAATGAGCTTTTTATTTACGATCCGTTATTGCCATCGCTGCGATTGATCAGATCTGGTAGTCAGTGGGTCCTTCCTTCCCCTATGTGGGTAGATTTTTCAGGTGATCAGGTCTACCTTGCCAGCGTTGCTATCACTTTTCAGGGAGAAAGCCACCTGACGGGGTCAATCACGCTTCAAATGGAAGGTGTGAGCGCCACTGCAACTTTGAATCACAGCAAGTATTCCTGCCAAACCCTCAATAATGGCGCCACCCTCTCAGGCCTTTCGGGTGGTGAGGACAGCGTTCGCTGTTACGAAATCAATCTTCCTGCGGATGCGACTGACCTTAATCTCCGCACTTGGGGCGGGGCCGGGGACTGCGATCTTTACCTTATTTACCACCGCCCGGACTTCGACGAGTATTTGTCCGAGAACGCCGGCAATAAGGAGGAAATCACCGTGGCCGCACCACACGCGGGGCGATGGTATGTTATTTTATACGGTTTTAGTAGTTATTCAGGCCTCAATTTAAATGGCTCTTATGTTGGCGCTTCTTCCAGGCCGCGTCCCACCGCAATGCCTTGGATCCCATTGCTGCTTTTGGATGAATAATCTGGGAAAGGTCTTGGCCTTTTAACCCTTGACTGAAGTTGTGGAAAATTGGAATTGACATGATGGTTATGGATTTGCTATACAATGGCAGTCGGGGAACAAGCCGAAATTTATCGTCAGTGATTGTTTTTAAAATTTTTTACACCCCTCTTGAAAATAGATTTATGGTAAAAATTTTCGGCCAGTTAAACTCAAAAAAGACGGTGGGTGGTATTCAAATCCAGTGCCCTCAATTAATAAAATGCCTGGCAGCGGGTTTTTTCGCGCCACTTGAAGTCTGTCCGGCTCTGCGATGAACCCTAATTTTGTACCAATGGTTGAGACAAATTGATGAACCTTTTAAAAGCCTCAAACAATTCAATCATATGGCGATTAATTTCAGTTTCGACGATAATTTTTCTATCGTCTGTTGGCTTCGTTTGGGCTGCAGCAAATAATAATACCTTGGTCAAAAATGCACCCAAACATTCATTTAATTTTCAAAATGAACCTTTTGAAAGCGTATGTAAAACGATTTCCCGGGCAACCGGTTACAAAATTAAATTTGATGATAATTTCTCAAAACTCCCGGTAACTGCCAACTTTGAAGAGACTACTGCGTTTGGTGCACTTAAAAAGATTCTACGGGTGCACAACCATAGTTTGGTATTAAATGAAGAAAATCGTTCGATTGAAGTTTTTATAGTACCGAGCGTTGATTTTTCGGCCCGAAAACGTCTTGCTGCCTTGCCACCGCAAAACGAGGGGAGCGCTACTGAAACACAGCCGGAGGACATGAATGAGAGCATTGAAAACAACGACCCAACTGCAGCCGAAGCAATGGAAGCCTATGCGCAGGAATACATAATGCAGACCGCCGCCGGCGAGGAGGCCGATGTGATCGAAGCTGATGACATCAATGAATACGCCGAGGAGTATATCAGTCGCTCGAAAGCCGATGAGCCGGTTGCCATTGAAGCTGAATCCATGGAAGCTTATGCGCAGGAATACATAAAGCAAACCAGCCCCGGTAAAGATCCCGACTTCGTGGGAGCCACCGACATCAATTCTTATGCCGAGGCATATATCGATCACGTATCCAAAAACGACAAAATTTCTTCACCGATCATTGCCAGCGACATAAACGAATACGCAGACGAGTATATCAGGAGGCAGCGCGAGGGGAATTTTGAGGAATAAATGAGGCAATAATAGTGGAAATTTTTTTCCCAACATCATTCGGAGGGCATCATGAAAAGAAAAAGCTTGATAATCCTGTTTGTTGTGGCCGTTGCAATCGCTTTCACCTTCGTTCCGGCAAAATCCCATGCCGCGATAACTCAGGGATGGCATACCGTCACTATTGATTCCGCGGGGCCTTTTTTTGGAAGAATCATCATGTTGGTGGATGCGGCGAATGGGAGCTTTACTAACCAGTGGTTAGTACTCGATACTGCAATGCAAAATTCTCTACTGGCAACTGCTCTTTCAGCAATTTCACTGCAGCAGCAAGTGAGAGTTTGGGTGTATAGTCAAACTGTGTCTTTGCCTGGCATAACACCTCAAATCTGTGCTTCAGTTTTACTTCAATAATAAAAACATTTATCTCGTCGCCGAATTTAACACCACAAAATTTTTGACTTGTGGTCGGGCTACTTCGACCCAATTATTCAAGGCAAAGGAGGCCGTCGGTTTTGCCTGAAAAATGGGATTAGAATCGCGATAGCAGTCCTTAAACGGGCTGCCCGGGGGATGTGTTTAACAGCCCCGGGCAGCCCGTTTAATTAAATTTCAGTGCTGATTTTTTATTTTATTTGATTCATGGGTTTGAATATGCGTTTGGCTTTGTGGTTAGTGTTTGCCTACATCAAGATCTGTTTACCCCAAAACTTTGGTGTGATTTCCTCGCCTTTGGAATATTCGGAGATTGAATCATGAAAACCTTTTTGGCACTCCTTATTTCAATGCTTTTGGGTTTTTCATCATACGCTAAAGCCGGATGGGAACTTTATGATGATTTTGAAAAGGGCACCATCGACAACCAAAAATGGTTAAAAGACGAACCGTGTGGAACCATTTCTGTCGAAAGTGGAAAAGCCAAATTTGCCCATGCACCCGGCCACCCGAACGATTCTCTTTATTTAATCTTTTCAAAAACATCAAATAGTTCCTTTCCGTGAAATTGTATTAGGCTTATTGTATTTTTATAATTTAAGTAATGAAAGGAGGTAA
>JALOQL010000064.1 GCA_025453415.1 Minisyncoccota bacterium | reverse complement strand
AATTTCGCGGTTTTGGGTGCGACACTAAAGGTTTTAGCCGGCGATGTTTGCGGGGGTACGATCAATATAAAAAAGATGGTCGACGGCGACGGGGATTTAGATACCACCGGCGATCGGGAATCCGGCGGGGCGAGTTGGGAGTTTCTTGTTGCCGACGGCACTCCAGGCCAAGTTTATAAGACCGACGATACCGGCGCGATTTCCGTAGACGTTACATGTAAGAATGGGCCATTCGTCGTGAGCGAAAATACTGCGAAATCCGATTACCAGTTTGTTGGCGCAGAATGTACGCGTTCGAGCGACGGATCTCCTGTGGGTACATTAGACCAAGGTACGCGCACAATTTCCGATCTCAATGTGGGGATCAAGGAATTCGTAACTTGCGTTTTCTATAATACGCCCGTTCCGGATTGCACTTCCGATGCCGATTGCGACGACCATCTCTATTGCAACGGCGGCGAAATTTGCACCGCTGGCAAATGCGTAAAAGGAAGCGCGGTGGATTGTTCGCCCTTCGATCAGGCGGCGATAGGAACCTGCAACAACGGTCCGGACGGCAATCCGTTTACCTTGGACAGCCGGGCGGCGTTTGCGAGCACCTGCAACGAAGAGACAGATAGCTGTAGCGCCTCGAGTGAACCGCTGCAACACGAGTGCAGTGTTGGCGACTGCAACGCGCAATGCGACCTCACCCACGCCTGCGCCGAAACCAAATGCGCCGACCAAAGCGGTTGCCGCGGCAATGATTATTATTTGTACCAGAATGTCGGAAATTCCTGCCAGGACGATTGTTTGTGCACGGCCAAACAGTGCAGCGCGCCGCAAGTGACCTCCAACGATCCGCGCTGTACCGCGTGTCAGGTCGATGCGGATTGCGCCGGCCTCAACCAGATCTATTGCGACGGTACGGCCATTAAGCAGGATACAGGCGCGTGCGTCAATTTCACTTGCCAAAAAAATACTTCAACCTTCAAAGATTGCAACGACGGCCTGTATTGCAATGGTGTTGAATCTTGTACGGCGGGAAATTGCATTGGCGGGACAGCGATCGATTGTTCGTCAAACGATATCCTTGCCATCGGTTCCTGCACGGACAATTCCGACCAATACCCATGGACGTGGGATTTCCGCAATGCTTTTGCCAGCCAGTGCAACGAAGAAAACGATGCTTGCGCCAGCGGCGACCAAGCGATCACTCACGCCTGCAGCAAGGAATGCAATCCGGCCGCCTGCGTTTCCGATAGCGATTGCGATGACCAGAACCCGAAAACTACCGATATTTGCGATACCAAGGCCTGCGAATGCCACCACAATAGCATTAACGACCCGATCAATGGGGGATGGTCCGATTGGTCAGTTTGCAGCGCCGCATGCGGCGATGGCGTTCAGACGCGGACTTGCACCAATCCGGCGCCGGCCAATGGCGGCGCGGAATGCGCGGGTTCGTCCCAGCGGACTTGCAACATTAAATCCTGCGGTTCTGGCAACCAAGGCACCTCGGGTGACTGGGCGCCGGGGTACGGGCCCGGGGCCTCTGGAGGCCGCGTATTGGGCGCCAGCACCGAAAGGATGTCATTGGATGAAATCCAGGGCGAAATTGACCGTATCCGCAAAGCAGTTGACGATCTGGCGCGCTTGATACGCGGCACAAAGCCCAGTGTATTGGGCGAAGCGACCGGTGTGGTCACCGGCGTCCTTGGTGAGTAAGTTTAGTTGGATATGCTTAGACCGCCCTCCCGGGCGGTTTTCGTTTGACACGGCCTTAGCAATTGATTTTTTTAGATGTTTGACTCAGTGGAAGGACTCAGCGGAAGGACGACTCAGCGGAAGGACTAAGTCCTTCCGCAGTTTTCACCGCTCCAAACAAGGGGCGGTTTTTGGTTGTCGCGGATGCCGCAAGTTAGTCTTTTCTTTTTGAATTATCTTGCTGTCGGCTTGTAATCGGCTTAATTTTTGACATCACGGTTCAATATTGATAGCATTTGGTTAATGAAGCCAAACGTACTATTTTCCGAACATGCGGAATTACGAATGAAAGAACGGTATATCGCCAAGCAAACGGTAATTAAATCAATCGAAGAGCCCGACAAAATCGAGAGATCGGCGTACGATAAATGTCGCATACTGTTCAAAAAAATTTACTTTAATAAAACTCTCAAGAGAGACCATTTGTTAATGGCGATATGTGAAATTCGCGGCAAGGCAATAATAGTAATAACAATTATCGACACTTCCAAAATAAGTAAATACTTTTAAAAATATGAAGCCGTTGGTAAAATACGACCCCAAAGTAAATATTTTGAGCATCAGATTCAGCAACAAAAAAAGCGTTGATTCGGATGTAAAAGAAAATGTTGTTATTGATTACGATCAAAAAGGTGAGATCGTAAATCTTGAGATAATGAAGGTCAACCTTTCGGAATTTTTGAAAACCGATAAATCCAATAATTTGATTCCTGATTTGACTGCAGGTTAAGCGTTTGGATTGTACCGCCAATTTCAACTGGCTGTGGCTGATGCTGTTGTCGTTGGCCTTTTTCCTGGGCTGGATGACCCGCCGCGAGCTGCGGCCGCGTCGCGCCCGGTAACAAAAAATATTCTCCGCCGCTCCAAACAAGGGGCGGTTTTTGTTTTACAGCTGGCGTTCCGTTGCTTTATGATTGCAAATTTTGGCGATATAGATTTGACAAATTAGAATAAAATATGTATAAATTATTTGCCATAAGGCAGGAGATTTAATGGTTGCCAGCCAGAGCGATACGGAGTCTCCCAAAGTTTCGAAAGAAAAATTCGAGACACGGGTTGTCCGAAATAATCCCGAGGACATTAAAAATTTACTTGAAGAAGTGTCCGGAACGGTCGTAAGCGATCACGTGATCGATGCGGTAATAAAAGCGCTTAACGCAGTCAATGACGGAGGGAAGGCTTTTCTGGTCAGAGATATTGCCAGCGACAATGCGGTTTGGAGCGTTGGTTTCGATCCCAATACCGACAACGACCCGGTAAAAATTATCTGCTACGGTGAAGGGCGAATGCATCTGTTCAAAATAAGCCGCGAAGATGGTAGTGATGCATTTTTAGTGAAGTTCATGGCCGGTTTATTGCCCGTGGTCGTGATCGTAGCCGCCAACAGTTATTTAAACCGGGCCATAATATATTTAATTAAGGCAATAGGCGGAAGACGATACCGGAATAGTTATACGAACCGGGCGAGCGTTTGGCTGATAAAGAAATTATTATCGTTGATCGCTTTTTGCGAGAATGAGTTCAGTGATGGCGAGACCTCCTGAACGACTTTTTTTTAATAGGGGCAAAAAACGCACCACAAGGGCTGTTTTTTTATTGACATGCCGCCCCGCTTGGGATATTGTTTTCGTGACCTAACGTAATGGAGGTGGTTAGGTGGAGCTTTCGGATTTAGGTAAAAAAACCAAGGCGGCGCTTGCCATGGCGTTGGTGCAAGCCGGGGGCGAGGAGGTAATGAAGCGCTGGGGTCTGAAGGTGTGCGAGCACAGCGGGGTGAATCTGGCGTACTTTATTCATGACCCGCGGGTCACCGGGCCGCTGGTTCTGCGGCTGTCGGGACTCAAACGCGCGCCGATGAACACGCCGGAAAAGAACATCCTTATTGCCAAGGAAGTTGACCGGGTGTTCATCCGCGCGATCGGCCTGCTCTCGCTGAAGGATTTTTCGCCGCTCGGCGCGATGCCGTCCAAGGCGATACGTTTTCTGGAAGAGTTGGTCGAAGGCCCGTTGGGCTTGAACCCGGATTGGGACTGGCCCGAGCCGACCCGGGACTTGATTCGCCTTGCCCATCTTGGATGGCGGCATAAGTATGCCGATGAGAAAGGGTACCGGATAAGCGCTAAGCGGCCGGTAGTGACATTGTTGAGCACGGCAACCGCGTGGCAAGCCCTCGAAAGTCTGCTTCTTTACAAAATTGAACAAAGGCGCAAATGAGCCGCGCCCGGAGCCGCCATATGGAGAGTTGTCACCGCTAACTCTTTTTTCTTTACAATCCGGTCGCGGATTGGTATAAATATTTTAAACAATATAAGGTTAGAGGAGGAAATTAATTGACGAAATGGCATGGAAGCAGAACGCGTCCGGTAAACTCTAAGCAAGCAGGCTCTTTTGAATGTCTTAATCCGTTTACTGACGCATTGTATACGATTAAGTACCACAGTACCAGCGAGATGCGGAAAAAAGCGGCGGAACAGCGTAGTCAAAAGCGAATCCCCCTGCTAAACCATATTAAGACCAAGGAGGATGCCCGTGCTTTTGCAGACGAACAAGGCTGGTTCAAGAAAGTGGATTTCGAAGAAAGAAAAGGGGGTCACTCTTTGCACGGTAACTCCCGAGGCAGAGGCGGTGGTTGTTGCGGAGTCGATTTAGGTGAAGATGGATGGTATGATTGATATTTTTTGTACCTTAATATGAAGATTCGATGACGGCAGCAATCAAGAGAGGCTCGCCCCGGCGTTCGCTCTTTTTTCTTTTTTTACTTGAGAACATGGCTGATTTGGCGTAAAATTCAATTATCGGGTTTATAATGTAAAATTTGAACAAAAAAATGGACAAAAAAATGATGATTCCGATTTTAGCGTTTTTGTTTTCGATAATCGTTTTGCCGGCGGCGGCGTCGGCCGCGGTCAGCGTGGGCAATGAAGCGATTTCGCGCATTTCGTTGGACGGGACGTCCAATTTTGTGGTGGTGGACACCAATAATCCGGCCAACAAGGACGGCACCTTGGCCACGTTTACCTATTACGCGACCCAATCCAATAAATTCCGCTTTTTGCTGGTGGATGCCGACAGCCGCGTGAAATGGATCAGCGAACTGATCACGCCCGCGGCGGCTGGAGTTAATACTTATTCGCCGGCGGCGTCCATCGAGGTCAAGAAGGGCTGGAATCTTGGAGTTCATTTTCTCAATAACGGCATGATCCCTTATGCCTTGACCGGGGCGACCGCAAAATTCACCAATAGTGACGACGGCCTGCCGGTGCTGGGCAATACCATCCAATACCAAGGCTATGCCTCGCGCACTTATTCCATTGGCGCGGCCAGTGCCAAGCCGGCCGAACCGGCGACCACGACGCCGGAAGTGGGCAACGCCACCACGACCGATACCGGCTTGCCGCCGATCGCCACGGTTTTAGCCGGCAAGAAACTTTGTTTGGCCGGCCAATGGGCCGACATCGTCGGGACAAGCTTCAAAAACCAGGGCCAGTGCGTTTCCTATTACAATCAGCAGATCCTGGGGCACATCGAAAACCTCATGAAGCGGATCATTGAGCTGCAAAAGCAGCTGCTCGAGATCCAGAAAAAAAGCAAATAGAATGAATAAAGGCTTCCTTTGCTCGGTGGCCGCGATTTTTGCCGCATTGAGCGGTGTTGTCGGCGCGCAAAACGTCCCGGCGGAAAGTGTCGGCAAGGTGAATTTGAGGGTATCGGCGCCGGGGGCGCCGCCCAAAGATGATTTCTACCCGCTGACCCACCGCCAGATGGCGTACTATTTTGCGCAAAGCCTGCAGAGCGCAGCCGACCGGTCGCCGGCCGATATCGGTGAATCGATCAAGTCTATCGTCCGGGCGCAAAGCGATGCCGAGGCAAGCACGACCGCGGCGATCGCTCAATTGCAGGATGAAAATAACATAAAGACTTTTTTTCTGGGCGCTGACCAGGTAAAACTGGAAGAATTGCGGACGGGTGTGATTCTGACGCGCAGCCGCTTAGAACAGCTGGAACGCTTACAGGCCGAGATTAGGCCCGAAAGCGCAGCCGCGCTTATAAACGCGCCGATAAGGGAGATGGAAGCCGAGCAGGGCCGGCTGGAAGCTTTTATCCAAAAAAAAGAAGCGCAATTCAGCCTGTTTGGCTGGCTGGCAAAACTTTTTTTTGCGTAAACGGCTTTCAGCCGCCCCCGCCCACCGGCGGGGTTTTTGTTGCAATCATGTTTGACGATTTTACTTTGAAACGCAAAGATATTGATTGGACAGGACGTCCGTACG
>JALOQL010000063.1 GCA_025453415.1 Minisyncoccota bacterium | reverse complement strand
TTCTATTTAATTAAATTATAGCGATTATCTTTTAATATGCAATACCTTTAAGAAACGATGCTCAAAAGCAAAGAAACAAGCGCCGAAGACATTGCCGCCACGATCAAACCCATCACCGCGTATTTGAGTCTTTTTTTCGCGCCCGCGATCTTGTTTTCGTCGTCGCCAGCCGTGACGATATCCAGCGCCGCCCATAAAGCCATGAAAACACAGGCGGCAATCACCGCGCCAAAAAAATAATTCCGAATCTTTCCCAGCATAAGGCCGATGTTCAAGCTGGTATTCACCGACATATAAGGGACTCCGGACGGCTGGGCGGCCGCTAGAAAAGGAAACAAAACCGCTCCCGATACGACCGCGCCTTTTATCGCTGCCAATGTTTTTTTGGATTCCATGTTAATTGATTTTGTTTATTATTGCAGGATATATTTTATCGCGTTGGCCAACGCCGCCGAAACCGCGATTATCAGCAAACCCACGATCGCGTAGGTTATGGTTTGCTTGCCTGTCGACATCTTATTCTGGTCATCGCCGGCCGTGGCGATGTTAAACCCGCCCCAAACGATCAAGATCGGGCAGACAACCGCCCCCAGCCAAAAAATGAAACCCATGACCTTGGCGATAATACCCTCCAAACCGAGTCCGGCGCCGCCGCTGGTTATCGGCGGCACCAATGTTACTGTCCCGCCCGCGCTGCTTCCCGTTACCCCCGCCCCCGGCGCGACCCCATTTGTACTCAACATGGCGTTATAAAAACTTCTTGCATCTCCCGCCCTACCCCCGCCATTTGGATTACAAGAAACCGCCCCACCCTTATCGCAGCAATCAACCGTTCCGCCGGTTGATTCGTAAGCCAGCCAAGTATCTGTATTATTTATAGTGGTTGGACAATCAATATTACAAATAAAATTTGTTCCGCTAATATTGCAATCTGCTAAAACGCCACCCCGAACCCAAAAAATTCCGGCCAACAATAAAAAAAAGGTTATGATTTTTTTATTTATTTGCATGAATCAATATTATTAAGTATTGGCGATATCCAAAATCACCGCTTTGATCACGCCCGCCGCCGCGATCACCACAAAACCGACCGCCGCGTAAGTAATGATTTTTTTCCCGGATTTGACCTTTTCTTCATTATCGGCGGCGGTAACAATATTCCACGCCCCCCAGAGGATCAGCGCCGGACAAACGATCACCGCCAGGCCGAAAAAAAAGCCCATGACCGAATCGATCAAGCCGCCAAGGGTTTTGCCGCCCGCGCCCGGATTTCCCGTCAACGGATTGGTGAATGTGATCGCCTGGGCGCTGGCCGCCGAAAGCGTTGCCGCGGCCAATACCGCCGCCGCAAACAATTTTTTTGTGGTTTTAGGCATGTTTTTGGAAAAACTTTTTGATGTCATTTTTTGGCAAAAACCAATCCGACATGAAAACTGCCCGCTTCAAACTCGTTGTCCGGCAAAAATCCGGCATCGTGCGCCATGTCCTTTATCTCGGCATAATTCAATTTTTGCGCCGGCCCCAGGTCGGTCCTTTCGCTCCAATCCACGATTAGCAATTTACCGCCGGATTTGAGCACCCTCGCCGCTTCGGCCAGCACTGATTTCTTGTCCCGCACCTGGAAAAGCAGATTGGTGATGAGCACGAGGTCCAGGGAATTCGCCAGCAGGCGCACGATCGTCTTTTCGACGTCGCTTTTGACGATTTCGATGTTTTTCAGGTTGCGGCCGCGGGCCTTGCTTTTCAGAGCCGAAACCGGCTCATCAAGCAGATCGACGGCATAGACTTTGCCGTTCTCAAGGATCTCGGCCAAAGCCAACACCCACTCCCCCGATCCGCATCCGAAATCCGCCGCCAGCATCCGATTGTTTAGGGTCAATTGCGAACTCAAGATTTTCCTAGGATTTATAAAACCCATTCTATCAATTTCTAATTTCTAATTTCAAATTTCTAATAAATCTTCGATGAGAATTATTCGAAAATTGAAAAATGGAAATTGAAAATTCGATTCTCGCCACAAATTATTTAATTTTAGCGAGGATCGGCCTTATATGCAACTTGCGGAAGCAACCTTATCGCCGTCATCCAGACGCATGATGCGCACGCCTTGAGTGGCGCGCGACAAGGTAGAAATACCCTCTATCGGCACGCGGATGACCTGGCCTTTCTTGGAAATGACCATCAACTCTTCCTCGTCGGTTAAAGCGAACGATGTCACCAAATCGCCGGTCTTGGCCGTTATTTCCGCCACCTTGATGCCCGAACCGCCCCGGTTCTGCATGCGGTATTCTTTGATATCGGTTCGTTTGCCATAACCGTTTTCCGTGACCACCAGCACCAGCCTTTTGACCGGCTTGCCCTCGGCGTTGACAACCGGGGCGTTGGAAATCACATCCATGCCCACCACTTCGTCGCCGCGCTTGAGGCCGATCGCCTTGATGCCCGCCGCTTGGCGGCCCATTGCCCGTACCTGAGATTCCTTGAACCGCACCGATTGGCCCTTCTTGGTCACCACGATAACATCGTCATTGCCGCTGGTCTTAGAAACTTTGCGCAGAGAATCGCCCTTCTTTAAAGTGATGGCGATCAGGCCGGACCGGCGGATGTTGTCGAAATCTTCCAGCGATGTTTTTTTGGCGATGCCGTTCTTGGTCAGGATCAACAGATATTTTTCCCCGCCGTTAGTCAGCTCTTTGGGCTTGGCCTCTTTTTCCTTTTCGGTGAGTTGCCGCCCTAAAGACATTAAATAAAGCACCTTTTCTTCCGGACCGAGGTCCAGAAAATTAACCAGCGCCCGGCCCTTGGCCACGCGCGCGCCTTCCGGGATTTCATAGGCGATCGTCTGGAAAACCCGGCCCATATCCGTGAAAAACAATACCCTGTCATGCGTATTGGCGATCAACGACTGTTCAACGATATCATCGCCCACGGTTTTTAAACCGATGATCCCCTTGCCGCCACGCTTTTGGATTTTATAGGTAGTAGGATCGATGCGCTTTATATAGCCCGAATTGGTCAAGGTGATCGCCACTTCTTCATTGGGCACAAGATCGGCCTCAGAAATCTCGCCTATCTTGTGGACATAAACCTTGGTCCGTCGCTCATCGCCATAGGTTTCCTTGATTTGCACAAACTCCTTTTTCATCACCGACTTTATCCTGGCCGGGCTTTTCAAGATGCCAGTATAATCTTCGATCTTGGCGTTTAATTCTTTAAGTTCGTTATCGATTTTCTCGCGTTCGAGCTTTGCCAATGCCGCCAATTTGGTTTCCAGGATCGCGTTGGCCTGGATATCATCAAGCTTAAAGCGTTTCATCAAATTAAGCTTTGCTTCTTCGCGGTTTTCCGATTTGCGGATGATACGGATCACTTCGTCGATATCCGCCAAACATTTGACCAAGCCTTCCAGGATATGCGCCCGTTCCTTGGCCTTGTCCAATTCATATTGCGTCCTCCGGACAATCACGTTCTTTCGATGATTCAGGAAATGGGTCAATACATCGGCCAAATTCAAAACTTCCGGCTGGATGCCGTCAACCAGCGCCAGCATATTCAAATGGAATGTCCGCTGCAACGCGGTGAATTTGTAAAGCCGGTTTAAAATCTTTTGCGGCTGCGCCTCCCGTGAAAGATCTATGGCGATCCGCATGCCATCCTTGTCCGATTCATCACGCACATCCTTGACACCTTCGATTTTTTTATCGGTGACCAAAGCGGCAATCTGCTCCAAAAGGCTGGATTTTTGTACCTGGTAAGGGATCTCCGTGATGACTATCTGGTAGCGTTCGGTCTTTTCGTTCTGTACGATCTCGGCTTTGCCGCGGCAAACGATCGGCCCCTTCCCTTGCGAGTATGCCGTGATGATCTCCCGGCGGTCGAATATCTCTCCGCCAAGCGGAAAATCGGGCCCCTTTATAAACTGGAAAAGATCTTCGGTTGTCGCCGCGGGGTTGTCCAGCAAATAGATTAGGCCGTCGCACACTTCACCCAGGTTATGGGGCGGGATATTGGTAGCCATGCCTACGGCGATCCCCAGCGAACCGTTGAGTAAAAGCTGGGGCAAGGGCGACGGCAAAACCGACGGTTCCTTGCGGGTACCGTCATAGTTTTCGATGAAATCAACCGTATTTTTTTCGATATCTTCCAGAATCGCCTCCCCGATGCGCGACAAACGGGATTCGGTATAGCGCATTGCCGCGGCCGAATCGCCGTCGATCGAGCCAAAGTTGCCCTGGCCCTGGACCAACGGATACCTCAAGGTAAAATCCTGCGCCAGTCGCACCATCGTGTCATAAACCGAACTGTCGCCATGCGGATGGTAGCGTCCCAGGGTAGAACCCACAACCGTGGCCGATTTGCGGTACTTGGCCGTGTGGCGCAGCCCTTCTTCCAACATCACGTATAAAACGCGGCGCTGGACCGGTTTCAGCCCGTCACGAACATCGGGCAAGGCGCGCGCAACGATCACCGACATCGCGTAATCGATGTAGGAATCTTTCATGATCGATGCGATCTCGGTGGATTTCACCTGCTCGAACTCCAGTTTTCCCTGGTCTTTATCTGGTTTTTTCTTGTTAGCCATTTTGGTTTAAACCCAAATTTCAAAGCTCAAATGTCAAATTAAGCCCAAAGTTCAAAATTATAAATTTCAAATCCCTTTTGACATTTAAAGTTTGCGCTTGATTTGACATTTGTCATTTGGATTTTGACATTACGGATTCAACACTACGATCTTGGCCTCTTCCGGCCCGATATCCTTTTTCTTGACCGTAAGCTTCGGCGCCGCTTCGATCTCGCCCACGCCGGCGGCTTTCAGGAATTCTTTCAGATTGCCGGCCGCGAGCTCGAGTTTAGGAATCTCATAGTTCATCGGAATGGCGATGCTAGGCTCGATCTGGGATACGATCTTGAGCGCCTCTTTGGCACCCATCTTGGCCCCGTCGCCCAAGGGGAACATTAAAACGTCGATATTGCCGATCTTTTCCACCTGCCCCTGGGTCAGCTCGGCATCGGCAATATTCCCCAGGTGGCAAAGCTTCATGTCCTCGGTCTCGATCGTGTAAATCGTCCCGGTCTTGGAGCTCCTCTCCG
Organism: Minisyncoccota bacterium; assembly: GCA_025453415.1. Classification (GTDB taxonomy): domain Bacteria; phylum Patescibacteriota; class Minisyncoccia; order Minisyncoccales; family UBA5738; genus UBA5738. Next base: position 1,101 of record JALOQL010000063.1, on the reverse strand, counting down.
CCGCCTCTTTGCCGAAATTGAAATCGATGCCGCGAACGTACACGCCCTTTATCTCGTATTCACCCGGACCGTCAACCAAAAAAGCCTGCGGCGCGATCTTGTCGAGCTTGCGCGTGGTATAGGATTCGTTGGTGAACAGCACGATCTGGCTGTCAGTCTTGGAGGTTTTCAAACCGGTTTTGGCCTCGTCGAGGGGGTCGATCAAAACGGATACGCTCTCCCCCTTTCCTTTGGCGATGACGATCTCGAAACAGGATTGTCCGTGCCAGATTATTTGCATGGTATATGATTAGTCAAAAAAAATAGACAGGAAGTCTTCCAATCCATGATATTAACATAATTAAGTCCCCGTTTCAAATCCTATTTTGCGCCAAACCGGCCAGAAGTTCATCGATCTTTTTGAAAAAGAATTTCCTGTCGGAATCATTGACAAGCACAAAATCCGCCATTGCGGCGCACTCTTCCAGCTGCTGATTGGCAATGTCGCGCGAAGCCAATTCGCGGGCTTCGGACCTTTTGAAATCTTCCAACGACCGCAATTCCTCGCCGGGCGCTTTTTGCGCCAAAAAACGGGCGTAGCGCACTTCGACCGGCGCCTCGACCCTGACCATGACGAATTCGTCGGCTTCGGCCAGTGCCCTTATCTCTTCCGGGTTCCTGATGCTATCGATAACATACCGTTTCCCGGACGCCATTTTTTCCATCGCCCGCCTGGCCAGGACATCCAAGCCCAAAGTTTTCCTCATCTCGTTGCCCAAATCCTGCAGATTGCGGCGGGATAATTCCATCCCCCGGGTTTCGGCCTCGTTACGAATCACGTCGGAAAGCGAAAGTTTTACGAACCCCTTACCCGCCAAATATTTGGCGAAAGTAGTTTTTCCAGCCCCATTGGTCCCGGTGATTCCGATTTTTAGCATTTTTTTGACGTAAATAATTCCTTACTTTAGCGTAAACCGTTTCAATCCTGACCGAAAACGTCTTGATGCCGCAATTGTTGTCAACCGAAAATTTCGCCATCTTGATGCACTCCCCGATCTGCTGGGATGACGAAAGCTGCGAATTCAATTCGGCCTCTTCGTATCTTTTGAATTCCTCAAAATC
>JALOQL010000005.1 GCA_025453415.1 Minisyncoccota bacterium | reverse complement strand
GAAATACTGCAAAAAGTTGATCCGGAAAATGAACACAACACGTTTGAATGGCGGCCGGAGTGGGGCAGCCAAGAGCCGCTGGTAGAGATCATTTCTTATCATTTATCGCCCAATCATTTCCATTTGCTTATAAAGGAAATTGCGCCGCGTGGCATCAGTAAATTTATGAAGAAGCTAGGTAACGGATATACGGCATATCGGAACATAATCAACAACCGAAGCGGTCGCATATTCCAAGGGGCTTACAAAGGGAAAACCATTACCGATGAGCGCTACTTACAGTACCTGGATATTTATATTCAAGTCTTGAACCCGTTTGAATTATTTACGGGAGGAATTAATAACGCATTAGCTCATTTTGAAGAAGCATTTCAATTCGCGCTCGATTACCCGTTCTGCAGCCTGGGCGAATCGTTTGGCATGAGAAATATCGAAATCATAAAGCGAGATAACTTTAAAGACACTTCTAAAGATTTGGAGGCCTATAAAGAAATTTGCCGCGACGCGTTGCTTGTGCGTAACGTCCGCCAATTTCTAGGAAAATTAACTTTAGAGTAATACAGACACCGCTAACGAGGTCTGACCTCGTGAAGCTATCCAAACACCCCTAACGAGGTCTGACCTCGTGAAGCTATCTAGGCGATCGATTGTCCAATGTCTGACCTCGGCAAACCTAACAAATACCCCATACCTAACAATCGCCATCGGTAAAAACAACTCGCTTGAGCGCGGGTTTTGTTATATAATGGCAAAATTGGCATTAAAAGCCCTATTCCGCATACCTTTGTTCGGGTAATTAATTCAGTTAAATCATTTTTATGAAAATCCTAGAAACAGCCGGCGGCAAAACCGCATCGCTAATCGAAAAAGTGTGTGACGATGCCACCGCAGATTATCACCCGATCCCGCTCTCAAACGGAAAAAAGGTCAAAGAGTTTTTAGGCGGCCATAATTGCGACGGCGGGTTGGTCCTTGTCGAATACGAAAAAGGCGATGAAGTGGTGCGCGAAGGCGTAATTTCCGGCGCATCGCTGAAAATACATCCGGAACTGTCTTACTGCCAAGTGCCCCTCGGATTTATCCTGAAAGGAAAAATAACGGTTATAAAAAACCATAAGGGCATTAAGGAATTGGGCGAGGGAGATTTCCTCGGCCTGTTCGAAACCGGTGATTTTTTGCTTACCGACAAAAATCGACAAATCGGCGATTGGTCTCTGGTTGCCGATACCGGCTCCCAGGTTCTTTATCTCGGAAAATCGGCTCTCAAGAAAACCGACAACGGAGCGGAGGCGTTCAGGGATTATCTGATCGAGATGGCGCGGACCGATCACGTCCCCCAGCCGATAACCGACCTGCCCTTGCTTGACTGGGTCGCGAACCATACGACCGGGATGCGGCCGTCGGATTGCGCCGTGATCGCCCACACGCATCTTCTGCCGAACAACAAGCCGCTGTTTAGACACCTTTCTGCGCTGGTTGATTTCGGGAACATTTACGTTTTGGATAAACCCTATTCTACGGTCCGCCGCACATTCAATGAAATGGTTCTGGCGGGATTTGAGGTTGTCCCGGTCAAGGTTGAGCCGGAACTGCCATATGAATTTTCCGTAAAGAAAAGCGTTGACGTGTTATGGAGAAAAGTTATCGACGACCAGAAAAAAAGGAACTTCAAAAAAATTTTAATTGCGGATGACGGCGGCGATATTTGGTGGTCGATCCCCTGGAAAGAGCTGTCTGGTGTAAAAATCGCTGTGGTTGAACAAACCGAACGGGGAATCACGCGCCTCAAGGGAAGCAACACGCAACACCCGCCCATCATAAGCGTGGCATCGGCCGGGATAAAGAAGAATGTCGAAGGCGAATTTATCGGGATCTCCGTGGTCAAGAAGCTGAAAGATCTTGGAGCACTGGATAGATCAAGGCAGGCGGGGATCGTAGGTATGGGGTGCATCGGCTTGGCAATAAGCAAAGCTTTAAAAGAGTATGGCATGGAAGCTTTGTCATACGACCCGCTTTATCATTCCGATCCGTCCGCTTTTTTGAACGCCTGCGGCTCCCTGGACGCGCTGTTCAATAAATGCGACCTGATAATCGGTACGACCGGGACGGACGCGCTGAAGGGCGTACCGTGGGAAAGGGTGATAACCGGGGAAAAAGTGCTGGCAAGCGCCTCCTCCGCGGACATCGAGTTTGGTTCCCTTCTTAAAATTGCCCTGCCGCACACCGACCCCTTCGGCACAATTGAGGTTCCCGTTCACGACCGGCTTTCGATCAAAATTCTCAACGGCGGTTATCCGGTTAATTTTGACCGGGATAAAGACACGACTCCGGACGAGGATATTGTCCTAACCAGGTGTCTCATGTATATCGGCGCGATGCAGGCGCTGGAACTCATCGATCGCGGGTCAACGGAACAATGCGTTTATAATCTGGATAAACTGTCGCAATCAAAACTTCTTGAAAAATGGATCATCTATAAAAAATCACTGAATCAAGAGGTCTCTTTCACGAAAGAAAATATCCAAAAGATAGTCGATTCCACCTTCCTCGAAGGCGGTAAGGATATGCCGAGCGTCTGGCGGGATTAAATGTGCAATCACACCGAGGTCTGACCTCGGCAGTTCCATACAGCGGAAAAACCCCTGCAACCAATAGTGCTATAAACTAAAATACGGCAGAAAGACCCCTGCAACCAATCGCCGAGGTCAGACCTCGGCAAGATCACCTCGGCAAGAACAAACAAGGGCATTGCCGGAGGCGGGGGATGTGCTAGTATTTAAGTATATACTCATGTATATACTTAAGTATATACTTAAACAAAAATAAATGAGCCGAAAAACTTCCGAGAACTCCACGCGCAAGCTTTTGCGCCTGGGAAAAACATCGCTGGCGGTAACTCTCCCGAAGAACATCCTTTTGGAGCTGGGCTGGCGCGAAACCCAAAAGGTGAGCGTCAAATTAAAGGGCAAAACCATCGTGATCGAAGACTGGAAGGAATAACCACCGATAATTATGAAAATATACGGATTAACGGCGGATTTTGTTTGCCCTGACCGGGAAAAAGCCAAAGCGAAGCTGGAAAGAATTCTTGGCGGCGGCACAAGCGGTATTCACTTTATCACGGATTTTGACCGCACAATGACCCCGTTTTTCGATAACCGGGGGCAATTGGTGTCGACCTGGGACCTGTTCACCCGGAAAATGCCGGCCGACATGCGGGCCGAAGACAACCGCCTTTACGGAATTTACCGCCCGCTGGAAGTGGCCGGGAAATTGACCCCGGAAGACGCGTTAAAATGGTGGGCGGCCAATTTGGATCTATTCGAAAAAAGCCGGCTAAAATGGATCGACCTTGTGCGCGAAATCGAAAACGATATCCCGGTACGGCCGGGAACAAAAGAAGTTTTTGCTCCCTGCGGAAGCGAAGGCATCCCCACCGCGATCGTTTCGGCCGGAACCCGGGATGTCATCGAGGTTTGGTGCCATAAATTCGATATCCATCCGAATCATATATTATCGACCAAGCTTAACTTCGACGAGCGCGGCTATATTTCCGGCTGGGACAGGGGCTCCTTGGTCCATATCCGGAACAAGGGCGAGGTGGGCAAGACCTATTTGGAAAGCATGTCAAAAGAACGCCCATACGCGGTTTTACTGGGCGACAGCCTTGATGACGCGGCGATCGTCGACGATGGCGAAAACGCGCTGAGGATCTATGTCGACGACCGGCAGGAGAAGAAAGCGAAGGGAGATGATTTCTACGACAGACTGTTCGATAATTTCGATCTGGCGCTGCAAAACGGAAGCCTGGCACCGGTGGTCGACTTATTGCGCGGCGCCGGAGCCGCTTAATTATGGAAATCATCTACGAAGACAACCATTTGATCGCCGTCAACAAACGGGTTTCCGACATTGTCCAGGGGGACAAAACGGGGGACAAGCCGCTTTCGGAAATGGCAAAGACCTACCTGAAGGAAAAATATCATAAGCGCTGGAACGTTTTTTTGGGCGTGGTGCACCGCATCGACCGCCCGGTCAGCGGCGTAGTTTTGTTTGCCCGCACCAGCAAAGCCCTTTCTCGCCTGAATGAAATGATGAAAAAACACCAAATCCGCAAAACCTATTGGGCAATCGTAAAAAACCGGCCAACAGCCCCCTGCGGCTCGCTGACGCATTACCTTGTCCACAACCCGGCCAAGAATATTTCCGTCGCACACGACAAAGAAGTCCCGAACTCGCAACTTGCCACTTTGTCCTATCGGGTGATCGGGGAAGTTAATGGTTTTTTCGTGCTGGAGATCGACCTGCAAACCGGCCGGCACCACCAAATCCGCTCCCAGCTAGCCAAGATCGGAAGCCCGATCGTGGGCGATGTAAAATACGGCTATCCGGTCCCGGACCGCGACGCCGGCATCCATCTGCACTCGCGCAAAATGGAACTCATGCATCCGGTAAGCAAACTGCCGGTCAGCATCGTTGCGCCCGCGCCGAAAGACCCGCTCTGGGACGCGTTCATGGATAAATACAAAAACGCATGATCAAAGTCGTAATTGTGGATTTTGACGACACCCTCACGATGACCGAAGAGGCGTTTTTTAACATCGAAAATGAAGTGGCGGCCGGCATGGGTTTCGCGCCAATGACCCGTCAAGTCCACCAGAAAAACTGGGGCACGACAATCAACAAAGCGATCGCCGAGAGAATTCCCGGGATTGATACCGATGAATTCGTGAAGCGATTGGTAAAATATTTGCCGAAGTGCGTCGCTTCGGGCAAAGTGGACACGATAAGCGAGCGCAACATCGGAATCTTGAAACAACTGAATCAAACCGGGATGCGCCTAGCGATATTGACCAACCGCCGCATTGCCGAAGTCAAGCATCTGCTCGATGAAACGCACATCCTCAATAGTTTATTCGAAAAGATATACCACGCGGACAATTTGGATTATCTGAAACCCGATCCGCGTGCTTTTGCGCAAAGTCTAGAATATTTTGAAGTTAAGCCGGACGAAGCGGTTTACGTGGGCGATTCCGTCGGAGACGGAATTTCGGCCAAAGGCGCCGGCCTGCATTTCATCGCCTTACTGGAAAGCGGCCTGCGCACGCGCGATTATTTTGCACCGGTCAACGTTGATTTCTTTGCCCATAAATTTCCCGACATCCTCGATTACATAAAGTGACAGCACCACGCTCATGCCCCGGGACCCGGTATTTTTTTGTTCAACCATTGACCAACCGGTCGCAAGCGGAAACCTGATCCGCCTCGCAAGCTGATATAATCCCTAACTTAATGCTTTTTTTAAGAGCGGGATTGTTTTATTTTAGGGTTGCAAAACTATTATTGGAGCATATACTTTAATCATAAATTAATCCGATTTGGCTCGCCCTTCCGAAGTGCGCGGCAAATCAGCAAAAATGACGAATTCAATCAAAGCAATCATCGCGATCGTCGTGGTCGCCATTGCCGCCATCGCGGCCGTGGTCATGTTCTCAAAACCGGCGGCGCCGGCAAATACCGGCGACTTGGTTCCCGCCGTGCCCGCGGACGGAACAATCCCGGCGCCGGCGCAGAATCCGACGACCGCGCCCGCTAACAACACAACGGACTACGGCCAAACGCCGCCGGACTTGGCGCCGGAAGTCAGCGGCGATGCCGGCATCGATGCCGACCTGCGGGAAATCGACTCCCAGATTAATGCCCTTGATGCCGACAACGCGGCCGCCGACAACGCGGTACAAAAAAGCAATACAATCGAATAACAATCATTTTCACGCAAAAACATGAATCAAAATAAAAATATTGCCGCGCTTCTGTTATCGGTATCGCTGGCCGCGGGCGCGGGCCTGCCGACCTTGGCCGAAAATGCTTCATCGACAACCAACTCGGGCCTAGGCCCGCGCGAACGCCTCATAAACGAACGCGGCGCCAAAGGATCCGATCTGGAGAGCATCAAAGACCGCGGCAACCGGGAAATCGAAAACCGGCTTCAAGAACTGGCCAGGATATCAGAGCGAGTGGACTCGATGAAACGCGTATCCGCGGATACGAAAAAAAGCATCAACAGCGAGATCGATACAAACATCAAAGGGCTCAAGGAATTAATGGACCGGATCGCGACCAGCACCGACGCCGGCACCGCCCTTAAAAACGAGCAATTGATAACAAAGGATTTCCGGATCTACAATCTTGTGGTTCCAAGAGGATATATCATCGCCTCGGCGGACCGCATCCAAAGCTTATCGGAAAAAATCAGCGGTTTGTCGGAAAAACTTGCCGCCAAGGTAGCCGAGCTAAATGCCGCCGGAAAAAACACGGCGGCGCTCGAAAGCCAGCTTGCCAACATCAAGACAAAAGTGGATGCGGCAATCGCCGCGGCCGACGCGATACAAAAAAGCGTTTCCGGTCTTGCTCCCGATCAGGGCAACCGCACTACCGCGGCCGCAAACCGCGAAGCGATGGTAAAGGCGCGCGAGGATGCGCGCCGCGCGACCGGCAGCCTCAAGGAGGCGCGCGCGATAGCAAACAATATCGCGCAACAAATCCGCGCCGGCGGCGGCAAAACCTCGTCGGGCTTCGGACCGGCGTCATCAACCACGGAAAAATAACTTTTGGCATCACAAAAACCCCGAGCCGCTCCAGGGTTTTTGTTTTTCGCAACCCGATGGAATTGACATTTGCGCCGTGTTTGAGAAAATAAAATAATGGAGGCGCGCAAAAAAATTATTTGATAACAATGCGAATTGGCGCCGCCAAAAAACATGCCCAAGCAAAACGATTCCGAAACAAATTATTTTGAAGACGCCGAAAGCGAAGGCAGGCCGGAAAATCACCGCACGATGGTGGCAACGATAATCGTCGTGCTGGCGTTGGCCGGTATCGGCGCTATTTTCGCGTTCGGACCGAAAATCGGCAAAAAAGACGCGCCGGCAAAAGTCGTTGAAACCGGCGAGGTTGCCGCCGATCCAAACAAGCCGGCGGCAAACGCGCCCGAACCGGCAATCGCGGAAACGGCGTCCGGAACGGCGACGCCGGCAAACAACGCGCCGGACAGCTTGATACGATCACTCACCCCGCCCGGCGGATGGGTGGCGCAAGAGAACCGGGACGGGACCCGGACCGTGGCGGTATTTTTCAAATCGAAACCCGAGATCGATTCGGCCGGAAACGAAATTTTTACCGAAAACATCAATATTTCGCGCAGCCGCCTGTCCAACGCCAAGGCTAAAAACCTGGCGGACTACGTAAATTCCGTCGAAGACCGGGTCGAAAAACAAATGACCAATGTCGTACCGACCAAAAATTTTGAGGTACTGCTCGACGATGGTACTCCGGCGATAGTCACCGCATTCGCCTACACCCTCAACAATACTTCGCTGCGAAGCCTAATGCTTTTTACGGGAAAAGGCGACGACATCTATACGGTGATCGGTATCGTTTTGGACAGCAACTGGGATGAAGAAAAAGACGCGCTCTGGAATTCAATGATGTCATTTAAAATTCCGGCGTCAAAGTAAGAATCATCATAAAAATAAGCTCAAATGTCCAAAAAAGCATCGCGGCGCGGAGAAAGAGAGACGAGGCCGTATAAATTGATACTTTTTTTGGTATGCCTACTGCCTGTTCTTGCGGTCGGTTTTTTGTTGACGGCGCAGACCGCCAGCGCATGGGGCGGCGGCGGCTGGGGAGCGGCCGCAAGCGCCATGGCATCCAGCGGCGGCTCCGGCTCGTATGGCGGAGTCAGTTGGGGCGGCGGAGGTGGCGGGGGTAGTTGGGGCGGCGGAGGTGGCGGGGGCGGGGGTAGCTCCGGCTTTGGCGGATATTCGGGAAGCGGGGGCGGATATTGGTCCAGCGGCGGCTGGGTTTCAGGAGGAGGCGGCGGCGGGCCGTCGGCGACTGATATCGTTTGGCTGATCGACAATAAATTCAGCGGCAGCGCCACCAACGCGCAAGCATGGATCGACGGAATCTATAAAGTATCGAACGGATATAAGGAAGCGTGGGCGGCAACGGTTTCATCCACCACGCCGCAATCCGTTGATCTTGCGGCAAATTTAAATAAAATAATTGCCCAAGCCGGCGGCGCCGAAAAAACGGGATCAACCGCGGCAAAAAGCATATTGGCCACCGACATGAGCCAGATCAACGACTATCTGGCCGCGCTGGCGGGCAAGTCGGCGGGCGGAACCAAAACATCCGGAAATTTGAATGGCGAGGCCAATACAAAACTGGTGATCCAGAGCGTCGATTGGAGCAAAAGCCAATTAAAATTGAGCGACAGCGCCAAGCAGTCATTATTGGCAAACAAAAACTTGAGCCAAGTGATCCTGAACGCTAAAGACCTTTCCAAATCATCGATTTACACCATCGACACTTCCAAAATAAATAGCGATCTTAATACATTGCTAAAAAACGCGAAAATCGATACCGGCACCACCTATGTTTTATCCGCCGCCAATTTAAACAAAGCCAACGCGAACCTGCAGGCATTGATCGACAAGTCAACTGTCCTGACCGGCGTAGGCAACAAGTTATACAATTTGGGAATAGGTAAAGCCGTCAGCGCCCCGACTTGGACACCAAGCCTGGCCCAGCAAAAAATGGGGGTGCAGGGCGATTCACGTTTCACCGACGGCGATTGCATGTTCAACAGCGCGGCTTCCGAAGCCTGGAAATTGACCGGCGGCATGGCTACTTTTACCAAATCGGGCTTGAACCAGGAGGATTCGCAGATCCTGGTCGCGATAATGAAGAGCGTCGCCCAACCGCAATGGACACCCAAACAACTATACAATGGCCAAGTGGACAAGGCGGAAGTAAAGGCATATATCGACTGGGCAAAACAAAACCAGGATGTCCAGATACTGGACAAAACCACCGGTTCCGGCGGCAAAGTGGTGAACCTATTGCCAAAGGGAACTTTGGCATATGAAAGCGCCCTAAAATCCGCCGGCCAGGCAACGCAAATGGCCGGTTCATACGAAAGCGTCGCGATGTCGGCCGATCTCAAAGGATACATCAGCAACAACTACAATAATATTATCGGCACCGATGGCGTGAGCTGCGCCAGCAATATCCATGCCTGGGAATCAACCCAGCCGGGCAGCTCGGTTTATTACCTGAAGGACATCATGATCCAAAGCGGCTGGGGCAATTATATTTCACCGCAGAATGTTTATGACAGCGGCGCAAGCCGAGTGGGAGCGGACGGTAAGCCGCAAAACTATTATTTGGGCGATACCATTATCCGCGATTACAACGAAGCGGCAGGAATGACCGCGGCGACAGTAACAGTTTCGGCCGGAACGACCGTTAATACCGCCCGGCAATCAAGCTACGATAAAAGCGCGCCGGGCGCCGCAACCATCCAAAGCATATTGAGCAACAATCCCGGAATGTATTACAAGCAAGATCTGGGATTCTTTAATACCAATGGAGTCAAGGATATGACCGCCGGCCAGGCCGACGATGTGGTTAGCGCGGTGAACCGCGGCGTATCGGTATCGCGCGAACCGGGAAAAGATGCCTGCGATTCACTGCTTATCGGCAGCGAGGTTGCCGCGGCTCAGGTTCAGGTGAACACGGCAACTGCCGAAGCCGCAAACGTAAACGCATTAAGGGAAGTTTCGGTCAGCCAAACAGGCACCGGGCACTTGACTGGCGGCAATACCGCCGCGACAGCCTCGGCTAAGTCCGGCTCAACCGCAATGAAAGCGACTTCGTACACGGCCGTGCAAACAACGCTGCAGCAATTGGCAACCGGCAGCACCGGCACGATAAAATTGTCGGGGGGCTCGTCTCCAACCGTAAAAAATGTCGGTTCGGCGCCCGCCGCCGTCCCAAACACAGGAAACTCGGCAAAAAACGCAAATTCGGAAACTCGGCTAACAATACAATCTTCGGAAAGCCCGACTTCGGCCCAGGCAACCGAGTTACTGAACCAAGCCGCCAACCAGCTGACTATCGGCATCAACAACGGCGTAAACTCGTTTGGCAACGCCCTGGAAAAATCCGCGAATAAAGCGGCGCTGGAAGCCGCTTCCGGGTTAAGATCGGCGGCAACCGGCCAAAACAACCAAATCGCTAACGCCGCCAAGAATACCGAATTTGTGGTTCAACTTTCGGGCAGTGATTTTGGAAGCTCTATCTATAATGACCAAACTTTAAACTATATCGGCACCGCCCAAACATTACCGGTTAATTCAAAAGTCCAACAGTCGATCGCGACCACAAACTTTAAAACACAAACTGTGACCGGAACGGGCTACACCACCGGATCAAATTATAATGGATCGGCGACCGGCCATACTGCCGGCAGCAACTATGTCGGAGAAGCCACCGGCCATACTGCCGGCAGTAATTATAACGGACCCGCAACGGGCCACACCGCGGGAAGTAATTATAACGGTGAAGCCACCGGCCATACTGCCGGTTCAAGTACCGGCGGCTCAGGAACCGGCCATACGGCAGGAGGTTTCGCGGCGGCAGCAGGAAATGCCGGCTCCAATGCGGGAACCGGCGCATCAGCTTCCGGCAACACAACCTCAGCCGCTTCAACTCTATCACCAAACACCAGCACCGCCTCAACAACATCGATCACCAAGACCCTCACTGTCTCCAACGACACTGAGGCCACCCAGTCGACAGTAAACGCAGTATTGGCGGTAAACACGAGCAGCGCGGCGCGTTGCCAATACAAAAACGATGCGGGTTCCCTGGTGGACTTTGACGTAACCAACGGCTTCAACCACAACACCAAGGTGACGGTACCCGGCAAAGGCGGATATAATTACGAGATATCCTGCAAATTGAACGGACAGGAAGACGTGATCGGCAAAGCCTTGGCGTCCGTAAATGTCGAGTTGCCGACGGCCAGGCAATCCGAAGACGAAAATGCCTGCGTCGAACTGGCGTCCAACGACCGCCGGGACGACAACAACCGTTCGTATCTGAATCTCCCCGGCGGCGATACGGTTTATTTGTGGCAATCGATGGAAGATGGCGTGCGCGACGAGTTTCAAAAAACCAACTGGTATGCCGGCTATCAATTTACAACGATAAAAGTCGGGCAAATAAACCAGCTGTGCGGCAACTTCAAGGATGGCATCGTCAACAAGGTTTCTCTGTTCAACGGCAGTTTCGCGGAGCTTGCGACCGTCGATATCGTGGGGAACGGCACCTGGAAATGCGTCGATATCCAACCGGTCCGCATCACGGCCGACGGCCGCTATTACGTGATCGCCACGCTCAAGGATTCCCCGGTCAGCATTGAATACCAAAATGGAATGCTGCCCAAGATGGTGGGCAACGTCACCATCGAAGCCGGCTTGCGCCAAGTTTATAACCTGTCCGACCGCCAGCCGATCGTCAAATACGACCATATCGTGTTTGGCCTGGTTGACGCGCGCATCGACTTTGCCGCCGGCAGCGATAATGGGCCGATCGTAACCAATCCAGCGCCTTCCAGCATGGTATTCTCCTCCAATACGATGATCTCGGTCAACACCAACGCTGATTCGGCCTGCAAGTTCGACCGTGAAAACGTTTCCTACGCCGACATGCGCTACGAACTTCGTAAAACCGGAAAGAACAAATACGGACGGCTGGTTTGCGGCCTGTCTCCGGGCCCGTTCACGTTCTACGTGAAATGCCGCGGCCAGGCCGACGGCATTGCCAACAGTTATTCGGCCAAGATCCGCTTCATCTCTTCGCGCTAAGGATCAAAAATTATCATAAGTCAAAAGAACGGCGAAACCGCCGTTCTTTGTTTTTCGCGCAGTTCGCGTTAGTATGGAAACAGCCCCCGCGAGGAGGGTGATGTTTTGAATAATATGCAGGACCAATCGAATATTTCAGTAAAAATGGTTTTTAGGGAATTTTGGAAAGGCATCAGACCGCACCAGCGGCTGTTTTGGCTTGGCATCGCCTTTTATGAGATTGGCACCCTGATCAATGTCTTCGCGCCCATACTTTATAAAAACTTTTTTGACGCGCTGGCGGCGGGCGGCGATTCCCAGACGTTGGGAGGAAAATTGATCTCGATCATCGCGACCGTGGCGCTGCTGCACGGCTTTGTTTTCGTGTTCGGCCAGGCGGGAAACTATGTCTTTTTGGCGATCGAATTGAAAATAATGGCAAAATTGAAGCAGAACGCTTTCGATCACCTGATGCTGCACTCGCGGAATTTTTTTGCCGACAATTTTACCGGTAGTTTGGCCCAGCGGGTAAACCGATTCGCCCACGCGTTCGTGCACATCATTGACGTACTGGTCTACAATCTCGGACCGCTATTGATCAACATTGTCGCCGCGATCGCGGTGACCTCGGTGATCGCGCCCGCGATCGCGCTGGTGATCGCCGCATGGGTGGTATTTTTCGTGCTGTTTTCCGTGGTTTTTTCCAACTGGAAAACAAAATTCAACGTAGCGGCCGCGAAAGCCGATTCGGAGTCGATGGGGCTTTTGGCCGACGATATCGCCAACAACAGCAGCATCACCCTGTTCAACGGCTATCCGGCCGAAAAACGCGCCTACCGGGACAAAACCGACAACCAGGCGCGCAAAACGATAATTTCCGTGGGCCTGGGCGACCTGATGTACACATTGCAGATTTTCTTGACCTATGTGGTGGAATTCTTCGTATTTTATTTCGCGATCGTCGGATGGCAGAACGGTACGGTTTCGATCGGCACCTTCGTGCTCATCCAGGCCTATATTATCGGCATCGCCCAGCAATTCTGGGGCGTAAATATGATCATTCGCGCGATCTATGAAGGCATTGCCGACTCCCGGGAAATGGTCGAGATCATGAACTTGCCCCACGAAATCAAAGACGCTCCCGGCGCCAAACCTTTGCCCCGAGTAAAAGGAGCGATCGGTTTCGAGGATGTTTCTTTCGCTTTCAGCGAAACCCGGTACGTAATGGAAAACCTCAACCTCGAGATCGCCGCGGGCGAAAAAGTCGCCCTTATCGGATCTTCGGGAACGGGTAAAACGACTTTGACCGGCCTACTTTTACGGCTTTTTGACCCGGCCGGAGGCCGGATCACGATCGACGGCCAGAATATCCGTTATGCCACCTTGGAAAGCCTGCGCGCCGCCGTCAGCCTCGTGCCGCAAGACCCGGTGCTTTTTCACCGCTCGATCACGGAAAACATCCGTTACGGCCGGGCAAACGCGAGCGACGCCGAAGTCGCCGCCGCCGCCAAGCTGGCGCATTGCGACGAGTTCATCGAAGCCATGCCCGCGAAATACCAGACGCTGGTGGGCGAGCGCGGCGTCAAGCTTTCCGGCGGCGAGCGCCAGCGGGTGGCGATCGCGCGCGCCATCCTGAAAAACGCGCCCATCCTGGTCTTGGACGAGGCAACTTCGAGCCTTGATTCACGCTCCGAAGCGCTTATCCAGGACGCGCTCGATTTACTGATGGGCAGATGCACGACCATCGCCATCGCGCACCGCTTGAGCACCATCCGCAAAATGGACCGGATAATCGTGATGGAAAACGGCCGCATCGCCGAACAAGGATCGCACCAATCGCTTTTACGCAAGCGCGGCGGCATCTACAAAACCCTCTGGAAACTCCAAGCCGGAGGGTTTATAAAGTAATTCACCCCAAAAGATCGCCTAAAAAGCGGTTTTTTGCTAGAATTAGGCAATATGAAAAATTTAGAGATATCGCATAAAGTTAAAAGATACGAACAAACGACCGAATTCAATTGCGGCCCCTTTGCGTTGACATCGCTTTTAAGCTTTTTTGGCGACGCGAAAAATCCGGAGGATATCGGAAAGCGGCTGGAAATAAAACCGGATATCGGCGTTTACGACAGCATGATGGGAAAATTGGCAATGGATTACGGCTACCAGACAAGAATTTCTCCCCAAAATCTGTACATTTTTGACCCGACCTGGCAAAAATTGCCCAATCCCGACCTGATAAATAATTTGCGGGAATTCGAGCCAAAAACTACGAACAATCATCTGAAGGTCGCGATCAATGGTTTTGCTGATTACCTCGAAGCGGTGGAACGATCGAATTCACGCCGCTTTCCCAGGAAATGCTGGCGAAAAAAATCGCCTCACGTCCGGTTATCGTCGGACTGTGCGCCACCTATCTTTATGGCAACGACAAGCGGCCGTTCTTGCCAGATCTGGGATACCGTTACGGACATTTCGTGGTGATTAACGGCTACGACGGCGGCAAGGACGAATTTTCCGTCATCGACCCGTACCACACCATCCCGTTGAGCAAAACCGGCCGTTATCGCGTAAAATCCGACCGCCTCATCGAAGCGATGTTTTTGGCGGAAGCCACTTTTGACTGCACTATATTGGAAATTTGGAAATGACCATGGCTATCAACAGAGGCATAATTTACTCTTTTTCGGCGGCGATACTGTGGGCACTAAGCATTATTTTATTAAAGTTCATTTTAAACAGCGGCGAGAACGTTTAATCGGTAATGTTTTGGAACGTGGTCATCGGATTGCCCTTCTGGCTGGCGATATTGGCAAACAACAAAAACCAGATACGTTCTTTGGAAAAACGCGATTATTCGATCCTCGCGGGGATTGTTTTGGTCAGCAGCATCACCCAAACACTGATTGACATGCTTGCGATCAAATACACCCCGGCGATCAATTATTCCTTCCTGACGCGCACGGCGGTTTTATTCACGTTTGTTTTCGCGGCCGCGTTTTTGGCCGAAAAGCTCACCCGGAGAAAGATCGCCATCGCGGCCGTGATCGTTGGCGGCGCCTGGCTCTTAACGACCGGCGGGCAAAGCATTTCGATCGGGATTGGCGACGCGCTGACGATACTTGACGCGGCGCTAATCTCTTTTGGCAACACGATTCTGGGTAAAATGGCCACGGCCAGGATGAAACCGATGTTCGTGGTTTCGGCCACGGCGGTTGGTGCGGCTTTGCCCGAAGCCGGGTTGGCGTTGTATCTTGGACACACGATCGCGGTAAACAATATTTTACTGGTTTTTTCGCTGGTATTTTTGTATTTGGTTTTGAATTCAATACGATTTATCGCGTATAAATACGCCTCGGCGGCAATGGTGGCGTCGTTCATGAGCCTGACGCCGTTTATCGTCCTTCTGCTGGCCGTGCCTCTACTGGGCGAATCGATGTCGCCGATTCAGCTTGCGGGCGGGTTTTTGGTTATGGCGGCGAGTATTTTTGCGGTAAAATCAAAAATATGAAAAGAAAACCAAACGGTTTCGATATTTTCCGCGCCGGCGCATATTTGACGCGCGGCAATTGGGCCAATGTCGATGATTTTTGCGATTACTTCAAAAAAGATTTCGCGGCGCTCGATTTCGACGGCGCGGCGGTATTAAAAAAAATCGATGAGCTGCAAAAAGAAGAACCTGTCGCGGGGATTGGCCAAAAAGAAGCTTTGGCGATTTTGGCCCGGCGGGATCTGCGCGCCGTTGTCGCCGCGATCAAGCGTTTGAATTTAAATTTGGAGGTCGAAATCGAACTTAACGGGAGCCTGGCCAAGCTCCAAGAGCTGCTTGCCGATTTCGGCATCAAATATGACCGATCGTTGTTCATCGTCGATCATTTTCCCAAGCCATACGATTTTTTCGACAAGATCGGCACGAACGGTACCAATTTTGACGATGCCGACCATGAGATGTTTGGCTTGGAGCAAGGCGTATATTTAAAAAGACAGAACCTAAAACCACTGATCTCAATTTTCATCTTGGCGCACGAAATCATCCATAATGTCGTCAGTTTTAAAGATAGCAATTACCTGGCGCGCGGCTTGGAAGAAGGATTCACGCAATTGTTCGGTGAAATATATTTATGCGGCCAACTGTTAGGCTATGACGCGGCGCTCAACAATATGATAAACAAACGGATGCGTTTGCCGGTCAGGGAATTACGCTGGGAGCTTTATGTCGACTGGCTACGGCAAGGTTGCGTTTTTTACCGTGAATTCGGGATTGACGGCATAGCTGAGGCCATGAAACGCGGCCGGAAATTCGTCAAAAAAGCCGATACACTGATGTTGCAGGGCAGGTTAAACGAAATCGACCTGCCAAAAAGCGGGTGGATAAAAGAACTTGATGAAACCGCAACCATGATCCTGGCCTACAACCGCAACATGGCCTACAGCCCGCTTGCGGTTTATCTGGCCCAGAACCTCAAAAAAGACGATGATGTCGCCTTGCTTCTCTCGAAGCTTGGCGTCAAAAAAAACGAAGGTTCCAAGGCGTTGAAGGAACTGAACGAAAAGATTTTCTCAATCCTGGCCGCCCGCGGCCGGATTGCCATCGATGACACGAAGTTGTACATTGAAAGCAATAATCTGCGCTATGAAATTCCCAAATCATAACTTGTGGCGGCTGGTTTTGTCGGCGGCATATTTTCTATCTTTTTTCCCGCTGGCGGCGCAGGCGCAAAACGCCACCGATATCACCGACTGGATAATCAGGGATTTCAAGACGGTGATCGAAGTGCAAAGCGATTCGTCGCTGGTCATTACCGAATCGATAATTGCCGATTGCGACGACCTGCCGGGAAAACACGGCATTTTTCGGGTGGTGCCCACGCAAACCCGGACCGAGAAGGGAACGATAAAAACCACGGTATCGCTGATTTCCATCACCGATTTTGACGGCAATGAACTTGATTATTCGGTTAAGATCGATAATTTCCGCCATACCGTGGGCTGGCAGATCGGCGACCCGGCCCGGAACGTCACCGGGGAGAACCGCTATCGCATCACTTATGCCGTAAAAAACGCGATCCGCTCGGGCAACGGCGTCGACGAATTTTATTGGAACCTGTCGGGTAATTTCTGGGATATCGAGGTTGACCGATTCGACGCGCGCGTCATCTTCCCGCAAGGCGTAGCCAAGGATAATACCGAGACCTACATCTACAGCGGCCCGGATGGCGAAAAAAGCAACCGCCTGGCTTATTTCGAATGGCTCGGCAACATACTTCACGTGGCCGCCAACGGCACTCTAGCGCCCGGGCAGGGCGTCACGGCCTCGGTCACTTTTCCGAAAGGCATCGTGACCCCTTACGCGCCCGGATTCTGGGAGAAATACGGCGACTGGCTATGGTTCGTCCTGCCGCTGTTTGCGTTGGCCGCGGCGCTTTGGGTGTGGGTAAAATACGGCAAAGACCCGCGGGTCGATAAAACGATAATTCCGGAATTCGAGATCCCAGAAAGCCTTACCCCCATGGAACTGGGCTTGCTGGCCAACGAAGGCTATTTTGCCGACAAATTCATTTCCGCCGCGATTATCAACCTTGCGGTAAAAAAATACTTATCCATCGAAGAAGTTGAAAAACATTGGTCCCTTGGCGCGTCTGACTTCAAATTGATCCAAACCGCGCCGGATGCCGAATTCCTGAAGCTTGACCCGGCCGCAAAAATGCTGGCCGACGAGATTTTCAAGAACGGCAGCGAGATAAAATTATCGGAACTCAAGAATAGATTCTATACCGTTCTGCCAAGCATCAAAAAGGCCGTCGCGGAGTCGCTGAAGGCTAAAGAACTCGTCCATCAAAGCGGGTTCACGTTCCGCGCCGTGCTGCTCGCGATCGCCGGCACGACACTGATCGCAATGTGCGTGGCGATCGGCATCGGCGAATTTTATCTGGCCGGAGCGTTGGGTCTGTCCGCGGCCATCTTGCTCGTTTTTGGCCTGGTAATGCCCAAACGCACCCAAAAAGGCGCCCTGCTGAACTGGCGTGTCAAAGGTTTCCGCCTTTATATGGAAACCGCCGAAAAATATCGCAGCCAATTTTATGAAAAAGAGAACATTTTCGAGAAATTTCTGCCGTATGCCATCGTTTTTGGGATTGCCAAGCTGTGGGCAAAAAAAATGGAGGAAATTTACGGTAAAGAGTATTTTGCCGCTTATCATCCGGCTTGGTATATAGGATCCTCGGTTGCGAACTTTAATGCCGACAGCTTCGCGAGCGGCATGACGGCGGTATCCGCCGGAATCGCCGCCAGTGCCGGGACAGCATCAGGGGCGCATGGTTCAGGAGTTTCCGGCGGAGGAGGAGGCGGCGGAGGCGGCGGCGGGTGGTAGCATTTTTGGAATTGTGCTATATTTTAGATGTTAGAAAAATATCAAGAAAGCGGGGAGAGTTTTGGCTCAATGAACCGCTGGCAACCATCCCGACGCAACGGAAGGAACGGTGCCCCATCCAACCCGTGAAGGGAAAGATAAATAATCGCGACTATTTAGCTTTTCCCGCAAGGGAAAAGTTTTTATTAATAATGCCGTAGCACGAAAAAGGCAACGGAAAAAACATGAAAAGCATCAAAACATGCGAGTTCGTGAGCGCCAAGCATCCCGATAAGATGTGCGATTTTTTGGCAGATAGCCTTTTGGACGAGTTTCTGGCTCAGGACTCAAAAAGCCGGGTGGCTTTGGAACTTCTGGGAGGCCACAACAATATCACGATCAGCGGCGAAGTCACCAGCAACGCGAAAGTGGATATCAACTCGGTAATTAAGGGCATATTGGGCCAGGAATACCAAACCCATATTTACGTTACTCAGCAAAGCCCGTTTATCGCCCAGGGGGTGGACATCGGCGGAGCCGGCGACCAGGGCATCATGATCGGCTACGCGACATCTGAAACTCCGAATTTCATGCCGCTCGAATACGAACTGGCGCGCAATCTTTGCAAAAAGATTTATGAAAAGTTTCCCTACGACGGCAAAACTCAAGTAACGGTCGAGGACGGCGTCATTACCACGGTCGTGGCCAGTTTCCAAAAAACAAATAATTCCGAACTCCTGCCGCTGGTAAAATCGATCATTTCAGCCCAGGAATACCTGATAAATCCGGCCGGCGAGTGGGAAATGGGCGGATTCGACGCCGATTCGGGGCTTTCGGGCCGCAAGATCGTCATCGACAACTACGGTCCGGAAACCGGGATCGGCGGCGGTTCGTTTTCGGGCAAGGACTTCACCAAGGTGGACCGGTCGGGCGCCTATATGGCGCGCCGGGTCGCCGTGGATATTTTGCAAAAAAAAGGCGCCAAAGCAGTACGCACCAAGCTCGCCTACGCGATCGGCAAAAAGGAGCCGGTAATGGCCGTGGCCGAAATCGACGGCATTTCCGAGAAGATCGAAGGATACGATCTGTCCCCTAAAGGTATTTATGAATTTCTGGAATTGGAAAAGGTAAAATTCGCCCAAACCGCGGCTTGGGGTCACTTTGGTCGGGAATTCTCCTGGAAGTAACGATATTTTAATCGACAGCTGATAAACTGCGGCTACGGACCGCAGTTTTTAGCAACCATCATATGGCATTAATCGACGATTTGATCAACGCCGGTTATTTAAGGACCGAAAGGATAATTTCCGCTTTCCGCGCGATAAAACGAGCGGATTTTTTGACAGACTCGCTCAAACAAAGGAAAATGATCGCCGAACTCGATCAAGCGATACCGATCGGCTGGGGCCAGACGATTTCCCAGCCCGCGGTCGTGGCCTTCATGCTGGAACTGCTCGATCCGCAACCGGGTCAAAATATCCTCGACATCGGTTACGGTTCGGGATGGACCACCGCCTTGCTGGCGCATATCGTAACGCAGAACGACACCAAGGGCAGGATCACCGGAATTGAGCGCATTCGCGAATTGGCGGATTTCGGACGGCGCAACGTTGGCCGCTACGGTTTTATCGACAGCGGCATTGCAACGTGCGTTAATGCCGATGGGTCGGCTGGCTGGCCGGCAAAAGCTCCCTACGATCGCATTCTGGCCTCGGCCTCGGCCTTGGCAATACCGGAACCCTGGAAACATCAATTGAAAATCGGCGGCGTGATCGTCGCGCCCGTGCAAGGCGCCATCGTACGCACCGTGAAAAAGAATAAAAACGGTTTTTTTGATGAATATTTCGAAGGCTTTGCCTTCGTGCCGCTTGTCGAGAGCGGCTAAATTAAAAAAACAAAAACATGAAACTTGAAATAACAGAAAAAAATATCGCCCAGCTGGAAAAGGATAATTCCGCGCCTTCAGTCTCGATTTATTTTCCGCTTTCAAAATCGGAAAGCGGTCGGGCGAAAGACCGGATCCGCTTCGAGAATATGCTCAAAGAAGCTGCCCGCAAAATAATCGCCGGGGGCAGCGAAAAGTCCTTCGCGCGGGAATTCGTTGAACCGGGATTTGCCCTCGCGCGCGACCCGTTTTTTTGGAAAACCAAGGCAAGCGGACTGGCATTTTTCATCACATCCCCCCAAATACTCCGCTATTTCGAATTGCCGGCCCCGGCATATCAGGCGCCCTCTCTCGTCAAATACCACGCTGTCGCCGTCAAAGACCAGCTCATCTTGTCCGCCCACCAGGTTGTTATAGGCTACTATGGCCAGGTTGTCCGAGGCGCGCGTGGCCAGCATTCGTTCTCGTTGCTCCCGTTTGCCGGTGTGGTAGGGGGAGGCGCTGATGTTG
>JALOQL010000062.1 GCA_025453415.1 Minisyncoccota bacterium | reverse complement strand
GCTTCTGTTCCAGCAAGAGCGCCTCCTTTTCGCCCGCGGTTTCGATGAAGTCGATCTCGGCTATCTGCCCGGTAAAATCGTAGGCATGCTGATCGGGTTTTTGAAAATGGTTTTTGATCCTTTTTTTGATGTTTTTGGCCTTCCCAACGTAAATAATCGACTCCTGCGAGTCTTTGAAAATGTAGGCCCCGGCACTACCGGGCAACCCTTTTATTTTTTCGCGCAATTCTTCGGTCATGCGGTGATTATCACTCTGAACTATCGACTGATAATTCAATATATGAATAAACCCTGCATAATGTCAACCATCCATTGCAAGGGCCTTAGATTTAATCGTTTGTTTTTAACTTTGCATGAGGGAGGCAATTGGAGGATATGAAGCACGATTATCGAATTGGGATTAACTGCAATTCCATCGATGGGTGAGTGTATTTTAATGGCCGAATTGCAATTTTTCAGGGATTTATCGGCAGGTTTGGGAATGAGTTTGATTGAAGAGAAACGAGTTTATGATGAGGTGGTACGCTGAAGATTATCTAGGCCACGTAACGGGTCTTGGCCCGGACTGATAATGCGCTCAATATTTTTTGGCGCATTTCGTTTATTCGGCCACCAATATTGACGCTTCAATAAATTTAATTTATACTAATGCGCGGAGGTTGCGTTTACAATGAGTCGTATTGATAATGCCGAGCGTACGGGCTCGGCCAGTCCCGGCATAGTCGTTCTTGATAGCAAGAGCATGGGGCAGCTGCTCATTCGAAGGGCAATATTGGAAGCCGCCAAGAAAATTTCTCGCAGTAATGATAGGGGTGCTAAAGCCATGGAATTTTCCGTTGAAATCGCCTCCATTCTTTCGAGATTTCTAGCGCGCCAACCTGAATTCGGAATCAATTTCCGTGAGTCGGAGGAGTATCTTTGGTGGGATCATGAGCGGCACAAGCTGACGTTCGAATTTGGCCCCCATAACCCTACACCAACGGTGGTTCTGGTAACGAATTTGGTACCCGATGAAAATGCCGATCCAACTGCGCTTGCCCGCATCGCCGAACTGATCCTTCTTGAAGCCAGCTGCCTTACCTGATAAGACCCCTTACCAGGATCGTTTTTTAATTCTGGCGTATTTTTATAGTTCGCTGGGACAAGCCTCCGTCAAATTCAGACGCCTTTAAATTCGTGGAGGTTTGACCTCCACGAATTGTATTTAGTGGCACTTGGGACAGGATTGCCAATTCTTGACTTTGGGTCTATAATGAATACTCAAATTGGAAAAACCAGGAACGCAAGCGAAATATTTTTCAATAATTTTTGTAGATAGATATTGTCCTTAAATCCAAAATCCCTGTCCATGGAATCCGATTTCATCGAATTGACCGGAGTCAAGGTCCACAACCTGAAGAACATAGATCTTAAGATCCCCAAGAATAAACTGGTGGTGATTTGCGGTATTTCGGGATCGGGCAAATCTTCGCTGGCATTCGACACCATTTTCCAGGAGGGACAGCGGCGCTATCTGGAAAGCTTGTCGTCCTATGCCCGGCAATTTTTGGGCGGACTGAAAAAGCCCGATGTGGAAAAGATTTCGGGCCTGTCGCCGACCATCGCGGTCAACCAAAAAACCATTTCCTCGAATCCCAGATCCACGGTGGGCACGCTCACGGAAATTTACGATTACTTGCGTTTGCTTTATTCGCACATTGGCATCGCACATTGCCCGCGTTGCGGCAAAGCGGTGACCACGCAGACGCCAAACCAAATGACCGATCGGGTGTTCGCGTTGGCGCTCGAAAGCGAGGTCATGATCATCGCGCCGGTCGTTAGCGCTAAAAAGGGTACGCACCAGGGAGTTCTTGAGGAGGTGTACCGGTCCGGCTGGCCCCAGATCATCATTGACGGCATTACTTATCCGGCGGAGGAAGCCAAGGATAAGCTTTTGGACAAACAAAAATCGCATTCCATCGGCGTTCCGGTGGACAAATTCGACCTTAAACTATACAAGCATGACATTAAAATTGAGAAGAAGAAAATGTCCAAAGCCGAGCAGGAAGCATTGGCAACAAAAAGGAAGAAGCTGGAAGGCCTGTTAAAAGAGGAGAAGGAGCGCATGTTGGCCGCGGTAAAAAAAGCGCTGGAAATGGGCAAGGGACGCATCATCGCGGCAAGGAAATTGGGCAAGGAGGATGTGCGCGAAGCGTTTTCAAGTTTTTTCACTTGCCCGGACTGCCAGATATCTTTGCCCGACATCGAGCCCAAAATATTTTCGTTCAACAGCCCTTATGGCGCGTGCAAGACGTGCCAGGGCCTGGGCAAACTGGCCAAGGTCAACCGCGACTTGGTCCTTAATCCGCGCCTGTCGCTGAACCAAGGCGCGATTTTGCCGTGGTTTTCGCTGGGTCGCTGGACCCTGCGGTCGCTGGGCGTGCCGTACCAGAAATGGTCGCTGGAGCGGCTGGCGGAGCGAAATAATTTTTCGCTCGACGCACCGTTCAAAGACTTGCCGGAGAACATCCAGGAATTGGTTCTTTTCGGCAAGAAAGTCAAGGTGCCGGTTTCGGCGCCGCGCGACAACGACCCGGGTTTCGAGGATAACTTTGGCGAGCCAACGGAATATGAAGGCATCATCCCGCGCATGGAACGTACCTACCGGGAAACCACTTCGGAATATTTGCGGGCCGAAATTTCCAAATACATGTCCGAGATCGCCTGCCCGGCCTGCGGGGGCGCGCGCCTGTCGCCGGAAGCCCTGGCGGTGAAGGTGGACGGAAAAAGCATCCACGAACTTTCGGCGCTGCCGGTCCGCGAAGAAATAATTTTTTTCAAGGAACTGGAAAAGAAACTGCCTGGAAAGGAAAAGGAAATTTCCGCGCCGCTGCTGCGAGAAGTTTGCAAGCGCCTGAGCTTTTTGGTCGAAGTCGGGGTGGATTATATCGACCTGGCCCGGGAGGCGACCACGCTTTCCGTGGGCGAGAACCAGCGCATCCGGCTTGCCTGCCAGCTGGGCTCGGCGCTTTCGGGCGTTATCTATGTCTTGGACGAACCGACTGTGGGCCTGCACCAGCGCGACGTGGACCGGTTGGTCAGCGCCCTGCAAAAACTGAAGGAACTCAAAAATACCGTGATCGTGGTCGAGCACGACGAGCAGGTAATGAAGGCGGCCGATTGGGTGATCGAGATCGGCCCGGCAGCCGGTATCCATGGCGGCAAGGTGGTTTTCGAGGGCACGCCGGCGCAATTGCTGCGCTCGGCCACGCTGACCGGAAAATACCTTTCCGAGCGCCTGACAATTTCCACCGGCTATAAGAAAAAGGAGATCAGCGAGCGCACGCTTTGGATGGAACTTTCCGGCGCGGCGCAATTCAATTTGAAAAATGTCGACTTAAAGATCCCGCTAGGTAAGTTGGTGAGCGTTTGCGGCGTTTCCGGCTCGGGCAAGAGCACCCTGGTAATCGATACTCTTGCCAGTATTTTACTGCGCGACACCATGAACGCGCGCACCGTGCCGGGAAAATACGCCGACCTCAAAGGCGCGGAGCGAGTCAATAAGACGGTGCTGGTGGACCAAAGCCCCATCGGTAAAACGCCGCGGTCCAATCCGGCGACCTATACCGGGGTATTCAACCATATCCGCGAGCTTTATACCCGGACGCGCGATTCCCAGATGAGGGGATTCACGCCCGGCCATTTTTCGTTCAACACGCAGAAAGGCCGTTGTCCGGCCTGCGCCGGCGAGGGCTGGCAGAAAGTGGAAATGTATTTCCTGCCCGACGTTTACGTTGAATGCGAGCTATGTAGGGGCCAGAGATTCACTGCGGAAGTCCTAGCAGCCAAATACCACGACAAAAACATTGCCGACGTTTTGAATATGAGCGTGGACGAGGCGAAAACTTTCTTTACCGGTGGACGAGGCGAAAACTTTCTTTACCGACATTCCGGTGATCAGCGACAAGATGCAGCTGCTATCCGACATCGGCCTGGGTTATTTGAAGCTGGGGCAATCGGCGCCAAGCTTGTCGGGCGGCGAAGCCCAGCGCATCAAACTGGCGTCGGAGCTGGCCAAGCGCGACACCGGCCGCACTGTTTACATCCTGGATGAGCCGACCGTGGGCCTGCATTTCGACGACGCCAAAAAACTTTTGGTCATTTTGCGGCGCCTGGTGGAGAAAGGCAATTCGGTCATTATCATCGAGCACAACCTGCAGATCATCAAAGAAAGCGACTGGGTCATCGAACTCGGCCCGGACGGCGGCGACAAAGGCGGTAAGATAATCTTCAACGGCACGCCCGAACAGCTGGCCAAAGCCGGTACGCCGACGTCGAAATTTCTTTAATGTAAGGATTTGACGCAAACCGACCAATGATTTATGCTTCCAAAAGGTGAGAAAGAGTGTTGCTTAGGATTTTAATACAGGTAATTGCCTCGTTTATCGTCTTATACGCCGTGGTATTTCGCGTAGGTGAGGAATACCTCCTAGCTATGGCGATATTTGGAACCGTGTACGTATTATTTAATTACGGGACATTTACTCCCGACTTTAATTATACGACCGGCGGTGCCGATCTTGGCGAGGCGATAGTTGGAGGGATCGGCTGCTCATTGATACCTGCATTGGTCTGGGGAATCGCGTTCGGAACAAAGATGGGGACATGCTATGGCATGCTCGCGGGTGGCTTGATATTGGCCGAGACAATCCTGCTTCACTATTCATGGAATAAGATAATCGTTCGACCCAGCCCCTTTTAGCATTTTTTTTTAGATAAATCCGTAATATAATCAGCGCATGGACACCATGACGCTGATTTTGTTTATTGTCGTGCTCTTGGGGTTGGGGATACAAACCTGGTTGATTTTGCGTAAAAAGGAGGAAAGGCCCGCCGACAACGGCGCGGCACTGAACATGTTGCAGCAGCAGCTAAACCAGGTCTCGACCACCCTGGACAGCAAGCTTACCGAATCCAACCGGGCCATGCAGCAGCAGTTCGGACAGAGTTTCGCGGTTATAAAAGACGTGACCCAAAAGCTGACCGAGCTGGACAATACCAACAAGCAGGTCATGGGCTTTGCTGAGCAGCTGCAATCCCTGGAGAACATTTTGAAAAACCCGAAACAGCGGGGAATCTTGGGCGAATACTATTTGGAGACCGTTTTGAAGAACGTTTTGCCGCCGCAGCAGTTTGCGATGCAATACAAATTCAAAAACGGCGAGATCGTGGATGCCGTGGTTTTCGTGAAGGACAAGATCATTCCCATCGATTCCAAATTTTCCCTGGAAAATTATAACCGGATCGTCAACGAAAAGGACGAAACCAACAAGATCGCCCTGGAAAAGCTGTTTAAGGCCGATCTGAAATTACGCATCGACGAAACCTCGAAGTATATCCGTCCGAACGAAAATACCATGGAATTTGCCTTGATGTTCATACCTTCGGAGGGGATTTACTATGATCTGTTGATCAACGAGGTGGGATCGGTCAAAGTGAACACCCGCGACCTGATCGAATACGCTTTTCAGGAGAAGCACGTGATCATCGTGTCGCCGACCAACTTCCTGGCCTATCTCCAGACCGTTTTACAGGGCTTGCGGGCGTTGCAAATTGAGGAGTCGGCCAAAGAGATACGCCAGCGGGTGGAGATGCTGGGAAAGCATTTATGCGCCTATGACGAATATCTGCAAAAACTGGGCGGCCATCTGGCGACCTCGGTGAATACCTACAACGCGGCTTACAAGGAATTCGGCAAGATCGACAAGGATGTGCTCAAAATCACCGACGTCGACCGCGACCGAATGGAAATCAAGCAAATCGACAAACCATCGGTCGAATAATCACTAATCGTTAATCCTTAATCCCTAACAAAAAAGGCATGAATGCTGAAAATTATGGATTTCGCTTTAGAGATTGGCAAATATATTCTGATGCGAGAAAATTCCGGAGGCGCATTTATGAAATATCAAACAATTTTCCTCGAAATGAAAATTACGGATTAAGTGACCAAGCGAGGCGAGCATCATCCTCAATCATACTAAACATTGCCGAAAGCTCCAATAAGAAGACCGACAAAGATACACGTTTATATATCAATAGATCTCATTGCTCGTTGGATGAGGTGGTCGCATCGATGGATTGCGCATTGGATGAAGGATATATCGATATCAAAACCCATTGCCAGATACTCGAAGAAGCCAGAAATTTAGCGAAACAGCTGAATGCCTTTACTAGGTATTTGTCAAAATGATGATTTTTGGGCTTAGTTAAGGATCAGGGATTAGGGATTAGAGATGGTAAAACTGTTTGACTTATTGGCTCAAATAGTGTAAAACAAAATGGTTAGGCTAAATATAACTAATCAATAAAATCATGTTAGCCGTAATCAAGACCGGCGGGAAGCAGTATATCGTGACCCCGGGACAAAAATTGAAGATCGAGAAACTGGAAGGCGAAGCCGGAAAAACCGTCAAATTCGAGGAGGTTTTACTGGTTGAAACCGACGACAAGAAGGTGGAAATAGGCCAGCCGACCGTGAAGGGCGCCGCCGTTTCGGCCAAGATCGTGGCCCAGACCAAGGGACCCAAAGTGATCGCCTATAAGTACAAGGCCAAAAAGCGCTACCACTTGAAGAAGGGCCACCGCCAACAATTGACCGAAGTGCAGATCGATTCGATCAGTCTGTAACCTAAAACTTTAAAGCCCCGCGCCAGCGGGGTTTTTGATTGTAAAATAAATTAAGCCAGGAGCTAGGTTAAACTCCTGACAATTTCAGATTTTGGAACGACAGCATATCCGGACGGCCGGTTATTACGACCGAGAAAATGTCTTTTACTTCCTCAAAATCGCGCGGCCAACTAACCCCCTTTACTCCCACCGCAATCGAGTTTTTGGAGAGAGTTATGATTGCGTCCGCCCGCGAAATTACCGCGCCGATCGGTTCCATGTTGCCGAGAACCAGTATCACCAGCTTGCACCCGATACGATTCGCTTCATCGTATGCCCCAACAGAGGTGCCACCCCACAACAAGCCCGTTTTTTCCCAGCCGCTCTCGTGGCATAGTTTTATGTGGTAAGGCAATTTTGAGACAATGGTAAATTGTCCGCGGAAGCAACAGCGCGATAAACGCTTACATGTCGCGACAACCATTTCGAAGGCGATTCCAGTCACATCCAGGTAAAAACGGAACTCCGGAATCGGAGACGCGTTTATCACCCAGAAAAGCAAGCTCTCTATATCCCGACCGCTGGCGAAGAGTTTTTGGCAATCGCAATACAAGCCATCGGCATTGACCGGTGTTGACGAAAATCCGAAGCCAAAATTGCTCATTATCCAGTTGTACACAATATCTGACTCCGGGGTAGTTTCCAGCCAATTAAGGACATTTTTAAAAGGACTGCCGTTTCCGATAACCAAGGCATGCTTTCCGAAATTCATTGGCCCACCTTGCCCAAAAATTATGTGTCTTTTTAATCAAATTGTCAATATTAGTGGTTTGACCGATAACCGCATTTATTGTTAAATAAATAAGTTATCCGAATGGAGGATTACGAGTGGAGGATACGAAAGCGGTAATTAAGGCTCTGCACGAGCGAGAAGGCGAAAAGCAGGGCGACGCGTTCGTGTTCCTGCTTTTCATAATGGGCGGCATCATGCGCGGCATTATCGGTGCCGGGCAAATGTTTGCCCTGGTAACGAAGGGATACCGGTTCGATATCGTCGTGGGTAATTCCATCGGCGCGATCGTGGCCGCGTATTGCCTGTGCAGTACGGCGACTCTTGTAAAGGGGTTAAACCTTTTTATAAGAGAAAGCTCGAAGCATATCTTTGTTTGGAAGCCTTGGAGGTTTGGATTGAAACGTCCGGTCATAATCGACATGGACGCGATATTCAACCTTATCCGGCGCGGTGAATACTCGCTGGATATGGGCGAGCTGTTTCAAAATTTGAATGAGTCGGGAACTCGCTTTTATGTCGGCGTAACCGATGAGGACGGCAACTATGTGTTGCTTGATTTGCGCGAGCTTGGTCTCGAGGCGATCCTGGCATCAATGGCGCTGTTCGCCAAAGTAGAAATACTGGGCAAGTTATATGGCGACGGCGGCCGGTATCAGGTGCCAATAAAACAGATACTGGAGCACTTTAAAGAAGTGACCCATGTCCTAATATTGGCCAACGTGCTCGAGGAGGA
Source organism: Minisyncoccota bacterium (assembly GCA_025453415.1). Lineage (GTDB taxonomy): Bacteria > Patescibacteriota > Minisyncoccia > Minisyncoccales > UBA5738 > UBA5738. Next base: position 2,281 of record JALOQL010000062.1, on the reverse strand, counting down.
AAAAGACAAGATGACGCTGGGCCAGCTCTGGAATGAAGCCAAAGAGCTCATCGTTTGGTGGAAATCATCGCGCGCCACGCGCAAGGCGATCAAAGAAGCCTTGCGTAAGAACACGCTCAACAAGCTTAACGACATAAATTCGGGACGAACGATCGGCGTGCTTTATGCGCCGGTGAAGCTCGACTCGCTTGAACTCGACCCGCGCGTACTTAAAAAAGCGTTCATCGACGCTTTCCGGGGCACATTGGATATTCTGCAAAAAATCGAAGCTGGACGCTAACCTGTCCAGCTTAAACTTTATTCATAGGAGGTCGTTTTTTTGTTACTACTTATTATTGACAAAAGACCAAATTTATGATATAATTAATGGGTTAGACTTACTTCGAAGCGATAGAAAGGAAAGGAGCGTGAGATCTTGGATAGTGGAATATTAAGAAGAGTCTTCTATTTTGAGGGCTACATGGCCCTTATGGAGACGCTGAATCTATTTTGGGAAAAGGTGGGAATCAATCAAGCAATGTTCGCGGAGGCCGGCCTCGAGCTGGTACCCGTGAATTATTTCAATAGCGGGTTCACGCAAGCATCATTGTTCGATTGTGTGAAGGAATCAAGGGCGTTTCTCAAATACTACGAACCGACCCCAAATGACTTTGCAATAGGTCATTCGGCAGGCGGTTTAATCGTCAGATATTTTGAGGAAGTCCTGGGTGTCAAATTCGCAAAGACGATACTTGTGGAGTGCCCCAACGGTGGCACGAATCGTCTCATCGAGCAAGTGACCGGGCTGAACCGCGATTGGCCTTATGTCAAAGATATGCGCCGCGGCAGTAAATTTATGAAACTGCTGCCGCCAGAGAACGCGATAGGCAAAGGCTATATCGAATTCAAAGGCAAAGCGAGCAGAGGAAAACCGGCGAGGCTCATGTCAGCCCTTGGATACGGATTCACCGAAATACCCGGAGCGACCCAAATGGTCTTTCCTGATATAGGCCACGTGGAACTAGTTATAGAGGCTGAACCGGTTAAATCCGCAATCGCCCTACTGAAAGCTTGAAACCATTCTTCCTTTTCCATTTTTTTAAGCGCGCAACATCAATGTTGTTTGTTTAAAAAAATAATTCAACAAAACACCCGCAGGTTATACCTGCGGGTGTTTGAAATAGTAAAAAATTTGAGGAGGAGTTTAGTTTTGATATGTTCAGTGCTGCGAACAGATCTTCAATTACCGTGTCGTTACCAAGGATTTTTTCGTGGTCAATAGGATATATCAGTGGTTTCGGTTCTGGAAATGGCTTGAATAGGGAACCCGCGCCCCAGAAGTCGAAGAAACCCCAGTCAGCCTTACTCGACGCCAGATAATAGTTGCCAAGCACCTGGACATCGGGATTAAAGTTGCCAATGTTAATCCTAATTGCTTTCATATACTCGCTATCGGGAAATAGCTTTTGCGCAAATGGCGAATCAATATCCATTGGATCGTCATCTCTAAGTCCCGAAGCTAGATTAATTCCCTTGTCGACAATCCATGGCATCCCGAAATTAGTCGTTTCAACAAATGCGGTCATTCCCAGGAATGGAACTTTTTTGACCACAAGCTGATAAAGGAACACCGGACCGCCAGCGGACGTGACCAGATAAATGTCTTTTGCTGTAGTATTGCGCATGTTTGGCGCAAGCGTCACGTCACCATACATCTCCGGGTCGCCAATTGTTATACCGCGGCTGTAATCAAGCCATACCAGATCGTAGCCGTACTCGGATACTAGCGTCCTTTTCTCATTTATGGTGTCGTTGGTTAGGTCGATCATTTTCTGACCTGTCAATAAACCTCCAACATAATATACGGTACCCCTTTTTTGTACATCCTCTCCCACAGCCATTGTTGAAAAAAACAGGCTGAGAACGAGAGCCATTAATATCCAATTTCTTGGTTTCATCCGTAATCCCTACCTTGTGCACTCCCCGAAGAGAGTGAGCTGGCAAATAAATAACATAAAGAATTCAATCTGTCAACATATAGGCCATCCGATTCAATTATTGTCCGCCTCAGATATTTACGGCCGGTTTTAATAATGGTTTAATAATTGAATGGGTGACCTTAGATGGAACCGAAAGCTATCCTGGTAATCGCTCCCGGTCCAATTTGGGAGCGGAATCAAGCACAGGAAACGGTCGAGCGATGGGAAATCCGGGCGGCTCATTACAAATCAATGGGCATCGAGACGGTTGTATTTTGCCACGAAGCGTACATCACCAACGGCCTTGAAATCTGCGGAGCGTT
>JALOQL010000061.1 GCA_025453415.1 Minisyncoccota bacterium | reverse complement strand
TAAAAACTTTTATATTTGCCGTCGAGGGCGGCAACGAGGTTTTCGCCCGCTTCGCGGCTTTCCATGAGCGCGGCGCAAAAACCGCCGCCGCCCGCGCCCACAAGTTTGGCGCCCAAGGCGCCTTGGCGGCGCGCCAATTCAATTACACGGTCGTTTTCCGGATGCGAAACGCCGATGCGGGCCAGCAGCTCCTGGTTTTTGTCCATCAGGCGGCCCAATTTGGCCGTATTGCCCCGTTGCAGGTTTTCGATGGCGGCGTTAACCAAGCCGCCCGCTTCGGCGTTGATCGCGGCGAATTCAAATTCGTTGCCGTCTTTGAATTTCCTGACGATACCGACCATTTTGAGGGTCTCTTTTTCGATGCCGGTGTCGATCAATACCAGGTGCAGCGGCGCGCCGATCCCGGCTTGCGCGACCGCCGGTCCCAAGGCGGTTTTTTGGAAAATTACCGCGCCGCCGCAGGCGGCCAGGGTGTTGTCGATGCCCGAGGGCGCGCCGTGGAAGATTTTTTCCGCTTCGTACGCCGCGGCGCTAATCCCGGCGTCGTCCAAGCCAAGACCAAACTCGCCGCTTATCGCGCGCACCAGCGCCACCATCAGCGCCGCGCTCGATCCCAGGCCCGAACCGATTGGAATTTCGGAAGCAATAATTCTCGCCGAAAAATTATCAATGTTCAAATACCGTTTCACCGCTTCGATGGCAAGAATCACTTTTTCATCTTTGCCGAATTCGACGGCCATCGTTGGTGACCTCAAAGCCTCGACCGTAATTTTTTTATTAACGCCAAAACCGATGATCCGGGTACCGTAGACCGAAAAATGCTCTCCCAGAAAAATTGTCTTGCCGTTGGCGCTGGCGGTTGCCATGAAATTTTACTTATCGCAGCTAATGCAATAAAATAACTAATCGCAAGTTGGTGTTTCGAGGTTGATAAAAGTGAAAAACGATTGGGATAGTATAGCCAATATCTGGCAGGAAGAAGATGCACGGCGCGCGGCCCTTCGAGCCGTTGCGCTCGACGAAAACGCGAAACCGAAGGGCAGAGCGGCGGCGATAAGGCGGTTGGGCGCGGGTGATCCGGTTATGCGGCAGCTCCTTTACTCGCCGGTGAACGAGATCCAAATTGTATTAGCCTGCGTTATGGCGGCAGATGCGCATGCGCGCGCGGGATATCCGCCAGGAGGGGGTGCGACTTAGATAACGCCTCCTCGATTTTTTTAAAACAAATGCGTGTCGATTGATTCGGCGCCTTTTCCCGGCCGGTTGGCGATGACGTTTTCGACGCCGTCGATTTCTTTAAGTTTGGCGACCAGAGCGTCGCGGTTCTTTCCTTCGGTGAAAATGTGGACGTTAGGGCCGGCGTCGATAGTGAAATAGCATTCCAATCCTCGGTTCCGCCATTGTTGGACCAGTTTGATGAGGGCGAGGGTTTCCGGCTGCCAATAAATCAACGCCGGCGTTGAAGTAAGCGCGATCGCGTGCAATTCCAGTGCCTCGGATTCCAAAAGCTCGCCAAAAGCGGTAAAATCCTTTTCGGCAAGGTATTTTTTGATATTATCAATTTTTTTTCCGACAGATTCCAGCCGTGCCCGGAAAAACGGACTGCTTGCGGCCAGTTTTTGTCCGGCGGTCGATCCGGTGGTTTTTGCGCCGCGCGAAACGACCGCAACCGCGTCGGCAATATTCCAATGATCCGGCCCAAACAGGGAGACCGCGTGGGATGATTCGCTCGAACCACCCTTTGACCATTCGACAAACCCTGCGGGAATCGAACGACAGGCCGATCCGGAGCCGAGGCGGGCCAGGATCGATAGCTCTTTTTCAGAAAGATTCAATTCGGCCGCTTTTGCCGCCGCCAGGGTCAGTGCGGCAAAGCCCGAGGCCGACGATGCCAGGCCGGTGGATGCGGGAAAATTGTTTTGCGTGGATACGCGCGCGCGTGTGTCAATGCCGGCCAGGGCCCGGACGCGATCCAGGTGCGTCGATATCCGTCCGGGGCCGTTATCGAGCTTGGTGCCGTCGAGAGTGATTTCGTCGCTTTTCAAATTCCTGGAAAACTCCACGGTGGTCGTTGTATACAAAGAATCCAGGTTCATTGAAACGCTGGAGTTTGCGGGCAGGCGCAGATATTCATCGGTCTTGCCCCAATATTTTATGAAGGCGATATTGGAATAGGCTTTCGCGGTTGCTTTCATAGGCATTTTTCGATCACCGCCGCAGTTTGCGGTTTTGCGGGTGGTCTTTTGCTTTCTATGCGCAAACCCGGCGCGTCGGTGTTGACCAAAACGATCTTGCCGCCGACTTTCTCAATGGCCGCGGCAATGGCCTCCTTTTTACCTTCGGGCGCTAGGGCAATCATGCAATCGCCGCCGCCGGCTCCCGAAAGTTTGGCGCCCCAGGCGCCGGCATTGACCGCGGCATTGACCATGTCGGTCAGTTTATCGGTACTCACGCCAAGCGAGACCAGGCATCCCTGGTTAAAATTCATCAGGCTTCCTAAAGTCTCCCAGTCCTTTTCGACGAGAGCGGTCCGGCCCGATTCCACAAGCTTTTCGATCTGGTCGAATATATCGTCGATGATGGCGGGGTACTCTTTTGCTTTGTCGGCGACACGGCGGATAAGAGCGGCGGTATCGCCTTTGCTGCCGCTCCAGCCGACCACCAGCGGCAAAGAATCACTCACCCGCTCGATGGTTTTGCCGCCGGTAACGAAATATAATGTGCCGCCCCAGATTGCGGTCGCCGCGTCGAATCCCGAGCCTTTCCCCTGCACATCAAGGATTGTCTTGTAGGCCAGGTCAAATATTTGCCGTTCCGACAATTTGGGCCCAAAAATTTCGCATAAAGCCTTAATGACGCACACGACCACTGCCGATGACGATCCCAGTCCGACGTTCGACGGTATTTCGGAGGTTATTTTGAGTTTTACGCCGCTCTCGGCCGGGTATTGGGCAAAGAAATTTGCCGCGGCTGTTTCGGCGAACCGCGTTTCTTTGGCGATTTCTCCGACCGCGAGACGGGAAATTTCTTTTTTGTAGCCGCTGATTCCGACTTCCGGCGCGTCCAACTCAAAAAAAGGCTCTTTCTGCCTTTGCGCGGTAGCGGTTATCCTTTGTCCCAGGGCGGTGACCAAACAAGGGCGGCCGTAAACGACCGCGTGCTCGCCCATCAGCATTAATTTTCCCGGTGCCGAAACGGTAATTTTATCAAGCATGGTTTGGCTATCTATTCAGGTCGATCACGGTGCCGACCGGCTTTTCGTCCAGCGCTTCCCTTAAGGATTTGAAATGGCAAATCTGGCAGACGATGCCGGCCTTGGCCGCATCGAGGGTTTCGAAATAGTTTTGCCGCATGCCGCCGGTGACATCGGCGGGCGCCGAGCTGCCGGAAAGATACTTGCCGATCTCGGTATAATTTTCCAAATTGATCCTGGAGATTATTTTGGCGTCCTTATCGATATGCGGGTCCCCCGTATAGATCCCTCCCACGTCGCAGATCTCGATCATGCGCCGGGCTCCCAAATTTATGGCCAGCCAGGGCGCGATTTGGTCGCTGGACAATACCGCGGAGCCGTAAATGCGGTCGTAGGCCGGCACGCCGTAACTGACAGGCACCATTTTCAGGCGCAAAAGACCGGAAATCGCTTCGGTTTCCATTTTTACCACGCGGCCACGCTCAAGCACCGCGTGGCTAGACGCCTGCGCGGGAAAGGCCGGGATGCCCGAATTGATCATGATATCGCAAAAAATATGGTTAAGCCGGTTTTGCAGTTCCTGAATGCGCGCAAATGCCAGCAGCTGCGCCTGGCTGATGACGGTCTTATCGACTCCGGTCTTTTTGGCCAGCGGATGCCCGAACGATCCCGCCCCATGCACGATGACATAGGGAGCTTCGAATCCTTTCAGGATGTTGGCGACCACATGCATATTGTGATTGTCGATCTTGGGATGGCCGCTTTTTTTGTCGGTGATGACCGACCCGGCAATTTTTATGATAATTGGGGCCTGCATAAAAAAATTTATTTTCCGAACCGCCTGTTCCTTTGCGCGTATTCGGCCAATATTTTATCAAGATCTTGGGGCATAAAATCCGGAAGATATTTGTCGATAAAAAACAGTTCCGCGTATACCGATTGCCAAGCCATGAAACCGGACAGCCTTTTTTCACCCCCGGTACGGATGATCAGGTCGGCATCGGGAAGCCACAAATTTTTAGAAACCGTTTGTTCGGTGATATCTTCGGGTTTGATTCCCGCGGCCGCGATTTTCTTTATTCCCTGGACAATCTCGTCGCGCCCGCCGTAGCTTAGCGCCAGGTTGAACGTCGCGGCGCTATTTTGCGCCGTTTTCTCCACGGCGGCCGCCGCGGCGCGTTGCAGCGAATCCGGCACGCGCTCGATCTGCCCGAATACCCGGATGCGCACGCCCTTTTTGGCGTAATCGTCGGAAAGGTGCTTCAGCCACGTTTCGAAAAGCTTCATCAGGTAGTCGATCTCTTCGGCGGAGCGGTTCCAGTTTTCGGTCGAAAACGCCCAAGCGGTAAATTCCTTGATGCCGCGTTCGTAAGCGGTTCGGAAAACTTTTTTTGCCGCTTCGAATCCCTGGCGATGGCCTTCGAGCGACGGCAAGCCATGGTTTTTGGCCCACCTTCGGTTACCGTCGGTTATCAAACCGATGTGCCGTGGCAGGGAGTTTTTTTCAATGCTCATTTTTTTAGCAGATAATCTCCGTCCATGGCGACCATACCCGGTAAAAGCCAGGGAAACTTGTATCCGGCCGTGTAAGCGCCAAATTTGCCCAGTTTTCCCACTAAAAACCTCAAATTAAAAAAGCTTGACGCTTCTTGCCTGTATTGTATGAAATTCGGGAAATTTTTCAAGAGAAAGCCGGCTTGGGTCAGGTTCCAGATCACGCCCCCGCCGGACCAAGGTTTGGTCAGTCCGGAAGCGTCGCCGCACAAGGTGATCCGCTCGTTCTTGGGCAAAATCAGACCTTGCGGAATTATTGCCGATTTCAAGCCGCCTATTTCGATGTTTTTTTGCGCAATAAATTCATTGAAAAGTTTGGGCGCGATATCGGGCTTTTCCATAATCCCCCACTCGACGCTTTGGCCTCGGGGTATCCGCCAAATAAAGCCGTTTTGCGTGGCCCAAGTCTCAACCAGGTCCGAATCGTCGTTTTTTTGTTCGAAGCCCTGCACCCCCAAGTAGAATTTTATGCGTGGTTTCGCGCGGGGGTCCAACCCCCGCGATTCTTTTGCGGGGGTTGGACCCCCGCTACCCCCGCTAAACTGAAGAAGGTAATTGCGTGTGGGAGAAAGCGCTCCATCGCAGCCGACGATGCGGTCATATTGTCGCAAGAGATCATCAAATCTTTTGCCGGCTACCGGTTCATTGACCCGGATATAAGCGCCGGCAAGAGATGCCAGGGACGCGGACAAAAGGTCCAACTGGCTGTGTTCGATGACCGAAAACGGCTGTTTAAAGTTAAGCCGGACGGTTTTTTTCGGAAAATTGACGACACATCCGTTGATGGTGTTGGTGACCAACGGCCTGGCCTCGGGAATGAACTCGAAAAGCCGGCTCGAAAACAGGCCGGAACAGCATTCCTTGCCCACGGTTTTCCGTTTTTCGAAAACAATGACCTCATTGCCTTTTTGCGCCAGTTTTGCCGCCAGGTATGTGCCGCAAATTCCGGCGCCAATTATTGCTATTTTCACGATATTTACATTATATAAAAAAGAATCGCGAACAGTAACCCGTCCGCCTAACACATGTCATGTAGCTTTACTACTGCCCGGCCTTTTTCGTTCAAGACCTTGCCTTCCGCCATTATGTGTATCAGGTCTTCCTTCGCGGCCAGATACGCATTGAAGTCTCTGGTGAGGCCGACAAAGCCTTGTTCGACTTTGATGGCGCCGGCTTCCTTTGCGTAAGGGATGAAGCCTTCCGCATTTTTACCGAGACTTTTCTTAAACTTTTTCAACTCGATAAAACTAGCAGAGCTTTGCAGTAAAAATAGCGAGTCAAGCTCTTGCGCGGAACATTTGTTATAAAAAAGAGCGAATTGTTCGTATTGCGCCTGGCTTAGTCCTCTATATATCATGTGGAACCCTCCCACCCCTTCTTACCCCAAATTTTGACAAAAATCAAGGTTTTTGGTATGATTTGTCTGTTGTGCGAAAGCGATAAACATAAATCAGGGGCGTTTTGCGAGGACTAACCTCCGCCAAAAGCGCGGAGGATAGACCTCCCAAAACCAAAAAACTCCTCAAAATTCAAATGTCAAAGACAAAGAACACTGGCGGCACAAAGCTGGGCCGCGACCCTCGCCCCAAATATCTGGGCGTAAAAGCCTTCGGGGGTGAGTCCGTGAAGGTTGGCAGCGTTATCGTGCGCCAGCGCGGCACTTCGATCATTGCCGGCAAGAACGTGAAAACCGGCAGCGACAATACGCTGTATTCGGCCGCGGTCGGTACCGTGCAATACCGCGAGATCCGCAAAAAGGGATTCTCGGGCAAGCAGCGGCTGGCCAAGG
>JALOQL010000060.1 GCA_025453415.1 Minisyncoccota bacterium | reverse complement strand
CATCGGATAAATCTTTTTTCTTGGCCCGCAAGCTCTGGAATAGTTGGCCGTAAAAGAGCCGGTAGGTCCAAACATCCGCGCATAGGCCGCAAAAAATAAACCGCGGGAAGAATATATAATTGATCTTAAAGCCGCAGCGACGCGAATATTCTTTGCAGGGCCGTAATATTAACCAGTACCGCCAATGCCGCTAAAAGATACGACGCCCAAATACCGTTGCCCGAACCGACAAATGCCAATATCATCAAACAGGCCAGGAATCTTTCGGCCCGCGACATTACCCCCCCCTTCAGATCGGTCTCGCTCAGTCCTTTTTCTTTGGCCGAAGCCTTAGCGTAGGTCGTCATAGTTCCGCCGAATATTGCCAGAAATATCCAGGCCGCCGCGGGCAAGTAATATCCCGGCAGCGGCACAAACAACAAAGAAAACAAGAACGCACCCTCAACATAACGGTCAGCGAGGTTGTCCAAGTGGGCCCCCTTGGCCGTGGCCATACCCTTAGCCCGCGCAATGGCGCCGTCGACAAGGTCTAAAAGGCCGGCCAAAAAAAACGATACCAGAGCCGCCCAGTACGATCCAACGATCATCAAATAAACGCCCGCGGCGGCAACGATTATCGACAAGGCCGTATAATGATTCGGCTTTAACGGAATAACCGAAAATATCTTCGCAAGCGCGGCCTCGAGCCATTTGAATTTGTCCCGTTTTAAATCAAGCCTCGGCATCCGTATATTGCGCCGGCGGATGTTTCATGAAGAACGACGAAGGGCTGGTAAGCGGACCGCCCACTCCCCGCTCTTGGGCCAGCTTGATCATGCGGACCGCATCGATCACCACGCCCGCGGAATTGGGCGAATCCTCGACCGACAAACGCAGCTCGATCTCCACCGGCACGTCGCCGAATTTGCGGCCCTCCATGCGGATGAAGCAGATCTTATTATCCTTCAAAAACGGCACCCAGTCCGAAGGGCCGATATGCAGGTTGTCGTAGCTAAGCCGCTTGTTAAGCTGGGACTCGACGCTCTCGGTCTTGGAAACCTTCTTGGACTTCAGACGCTCGCGGCTCAGCATGTTCAAAAAATCGGTATTACCGCCGAAATTAAGCTGGTAGGAACGGTCCAAAACCACCCCGCGATTGGAAAACAGCTTGGTCAGGGTCCGGTGCACGATGGTCGCGCCGATCTGGGACTTGATGTCGTCGCCGATGCACGGTATCCCCTTTTCCCTGAATTTTTCGCCCCAGACCTTATCCGAAACGATGAAGATCGGCATGCAATTCACGAAACCGCAGCCCGCGTCCAAGGCCGACTGGGCATAGTGCTCAGTCGCTTTCTGCGATCCCACGGGCATATAATTGACCAAGACATCGGCCTTGGCCTTTTTGAGCTCCTCGGCGATATTAACCGGATTCTGGTCGGCAACGGCAAAAGTCTGGTCTTCAGGATAATCCTTCATGTGGTCTGCAACGCCGTCCAAAACCGGTCCCATCATGACCTTGATGCCGGTGGGCGCCACATCTTTGCAGAAAACCTTGGTGCAGTTGGGCAGCTCAAAGATCGCCTCGGCCACATCCTTGCCCACCTTGCGTTTGTCCACATCGAAAGCGGCCACGATCTCGATATCGCGGGGCGCGTACTCCCCGATCACGTTGTGCATCAGGCCGGGCACCGCCTCATCATCGGCACCGACGTATTTATAGTAATTTATGCCCTGGATCAAGCTGGAACAGCAATTGCCGATACCGGCGATCGCCAATCTGATTTTTTTCCTTGCTTGTGTATCCGCCATAGTGTTTGTGTTATTATGTTAATAGCTGTTATTTTATAGCTTACAAGTATTTTACCACCGTAAAATAGTATGTCAAGAAAAAACCTTCAAAAGAAATAATGAAGGAGGCCTCTATTTTTTATTCCTCCGCTTATGGAGAGCCGCGAGGAATTCAGGTGACGACGGCTCGATGACGACTATCTTCGCGCCGACCTCTCTGTAAAGAACCTCTTCATTGAACGTAGGATGGCATTTGGTAATTACCCGATGGATTCCGTGGTAATCGGTTTCTATCGTTACTAGCCTTTTACCGTCGGGCATAACTTCCGTCTTTAGCGCTCTCCCCACCCCGATTCGTTTTCCATCGGACCTGCTTGCAATCTCTGTTACAATCAGAAAAAAAATCACTATCGAGGCAATCATGGTAAAAACCAAAAGCCACAACAAATCTTCCTCTTGGATACAAATCATAACTCTCCTCCTTGCTGTTTGTTGCAAATATAATAACACATAACCCGAAAAAATCAAGATGCTCCCTATCCGCCGCCTGATAAAATCGAATACGACCGACAATCTCTGGCTTTACATCCTGGCCCTACTGGAAAAACAGCCACTTTACGGCTGGGAAATTCCCGGTTTGATCGAACAAAAATTCGGATTCCGGCCGGGAAAGATCACGCCCTACCGGGTTTTTTACCGGCTTGAGGCCGACGGTTTCGTCAAAAGCCGGACGCAAGACCGGCGGCGGACCTACGAAATCACCGCCAAAGGCCGCGCGGAATTAGAAAAGGCAAAAGAATTTTACAATAAAGCGCTGGATTTATTAAATTAAATTCGGGGAAGTTTGACTTCGGGCTTCGAAGTCAATCTTCTCCGAATTCAGGTGCTTGGGGAAGTCAAACTTCCGCCCTACGGAAGATTGACTTCCCCAAGCCAAATCAAATGCAGAATTCCGAAATTGCACAAAAATTGGAGGATATCGCCCGGCTCTTGGACATCAAAAGCGACAAACCGTTCCGCATCCGCGCCTACCGCAAAGCTGCGGAAGCTTTGCGCGCGCTGACAGTGGATGTCAACGGCATTTATCAAAAAGACGGTATCACCGGCATTACCAATATTCCGGGAGTGGGAAAAAGCATCGCGACCAAGATCGAGGAATTTCTCAAGGAAAACAAATCGGAATACCTGGAAAAGCTGGATGAGGACACCGCCATCCGCCAGGTCGTCACCTTCTTTTTTGAGACCAAAGGGGTCAACCTGGACGAGCTCAAACGCGATGCCAAAAAACGCGATATCGTTTATTCCCGCTATACCAAACCGGCCAAACAACTGATCGAACTAGCCGGATCGGTCCCGGCGGCCAAGGATGCGATCAAAAAAGTCGCCGACTGGGCGAATTCCCGCAAGCTGGATTACGCCATCGAGACCGTCTTTAAAAAATGGCTCGAAATCGATCGCTTGCGGCCCAAAGAAGTCGTCAAAAAACCGTTCTACCGCAATGACCCGATGATCTGGTCGGAAACCCGGAAAAAATGGTATGTGGTCACCACCGAAGGCGAGTGGCTCGAATACGCCGACAAGGAAGAAAAGATCGAATGGCGCATCGTTGACTAAAAATTAAAAATTAGTTAGAATATCTTTGTAATTTTTAATAATTTTCAATTTCTAATTTTCAATTTTCAATAAATTTTCAATGCAACAATTTTCAAACGGCAAATCCGTTACGAAATTAATTCATTAAAAATTCAATAGAAATTAAAAATTAGAAATTAGAAATTGTGACATGTTGAATTATTTTGATTTGCGTAAGGGCGTCCAGTTCCTTTTGGACGGCCAGCCGCACGAAGTGCTCGAATTCCAGCAGATCATCAAGGCGCAGGACGCCACGGTGATCCGCACCAAGGTCAAGAACCTCATCACCGGCAAGGTCGTCGACCGAACCTTCCACAAGGGCGACAGTTTCGAGGAAACCGAAAGTGAAAAAGCCCAGGTTAAATTCATCTACGCCAGCCGCGGAAAATACATCTTTTGCTACGCCAACAACCCTTCCAAAAGGTTTGAAATGACCGCGGAAAAGATCGGTACTGCCGCAAAGTTTTTGGTGCCCAACACGATCCTGGACGGCGTTGTTTACGAGGACCAGGTGATCGACGTCACTTTGCCGATCAAGGTCCAGCTCAAGGTCAAGGAAGCGGCTCCGGGGGTTAAAGGCAATCGCGCCCAGTCGGGCACCAAAGCCGCGACCATGGAGACCGGCGCCGAGATCCAAGTGCCCTTGTTCGTCGAAGCCGGCGATACCATCGAGATCAACACCGAGACCGGCGAATACACCAAAAGAATCTAGAAACGTCGATACGCCGAATCGCGATACGCCGATTTAATAAAAACTAAAAAAGACGCCCCTGCGTCTTTTTTAGTTTGGAATTCGATTTCAAATCGACGTTTCTACGTGTCGCAATTCTACGTTTCCGCGTTTCTCTTTGATTCCGGCCAGCATGACCATCGCCACGATTGTCAGGACCGCGGAAACGTAAAATGGCGTCTCCATACCCCATCGGTCCCAAAAGATACCGGCCGCGTAGGACGCGGGAAGGGCGCACAAACCGGTAATCAGCTGGAACATCCCCAGACTGCTGGCTCGGTATCCGGCGGGCGCCAGTTCCGAAACGAACGTCGACTGGATGGTATCGATCGCGGCCCGGTGGACGCCATAAACGATAAATATCATTATGATCGCCCACCAGGCCCGGGTAAGCGCCAACCCCGCGCAAACCGCCAGCCACAAAAAATACGCGATCAGCAACACCGTTTTGCGGCTTTTCAATTTGTCCGAAAGCCGGCCAAAAGGCAAAGAAAACATAGAGGCGGTAAAGGTGAACAAAAGATATAGCACCGGCACCTGGTAGATCGCAAACCCCGCCTTATTGGCAAAAACGAGCAAAAACGAATAAGAGAACGCTCCCAGGGAAAAAATGGCGCTAAGCGCCAAAAAACTCCCAAAGTTGCGGTCGATATCGCCGAAGCGCAAACCTTTGTAAAGCTTTTGCTCGGACGGACGCCTGCGTTCCCGGATGGTTAAAAAAATGATCGTCGCGCCCACCAGCGACGGCACCGCCGCCAGAATGAACAGGTTGCGGTAACCCATGAAACTCACCAATAGTATCGACAGGATTATGCCGCAAACCGCGCCTAAATTATCAAAGGTCCGCAGAAAACCGAAACTTTTGCCGCGGTCGGAGTCATCCGCGGCATCGGCGATCATCGCGTCGCGCGGCGCGCCGCGCATTTTGCCGGCGCGGTCCAAAACCCGGAACGGTATCAACCACTGCCATACCGATGACAGCGCGTAACCGGCGCGCGAAATTCCGCCGCAGAGATATCCTATCCAGACAAACGGTTTCCTCCTGCCGATGCTGTCCGACCAATAACCGGAGATGGCCTGGGAAATGGAAACTATGGCATCTCCCAGCCCGTCGATAAAACCCAGCACCTGCATGTTGGCCCCGGCAAACGACGTGACGAAAAGCGGCCAGACCGGCGAGATCATATCGGAGCCGAAATCGTTCAAAAACGACGCCAGTGCGAAAATTTTCAGTTGCCGGCGGTTTTTTTTATCCATCTCTAAAAAATATGCCCCGCACGTACGGGGCGCAAGAATCCGGGCTGGGCCCAGCTAAATATCAATATTATCCGCAAACTTCTTTTGCTTCTTTTCTTTTTTTGACGGCCTTTCCTCGTCCGCCGGCGCTTCCTTACGATTCCGCGCCTTGTTCTTTAAATCGATCAATTTTTCCAGGAGCGTGACGATACCCGCGATCCCGATCGAAAATGACGCTACTTTGTTTTGCACTTCCGTCACAGTGTCCTTAGCGCGCGATACCGTGTCTCGGATCTCAACTTCGATGGAAACGATTTTTCTCAGTATTACGATCGTGAATGCCAATACGACTCCCAAAATGGCAATGGAAATAAAGAAAAATATCGAACCGAGGAAATAAAAAATTGTTTCAATCATTGTCGTTTGTATATTTGTATTTTCGCCCAATAAAATGGCCCCGTCAAGGCAAAAAGGCTCCCACTACGCAGTGGAAGCCTTCGTAAAATCAGAAATCGAATATCTCTCCCAGCAAACCTTTCTTGTGCTTTTTGTATCCGTGCTTGTCGTAATAATGATCACCCTGGGGCGGATACGGCTGGGCATACTGCTGCGGCGGATATTGCGGCTGGGTTTGGGGCTGAACCTGGACCGGTTGCGCCGGTACCGCGGCCGGAGCCGATTTTTCGATGATCTTGTCCAGCTCGCCGCGATCCAGCCAAACCCCGCGGCACTTGGGGCAATAATCTATTTCGACCCCTTGACGCTCGCTCATCACCAGGTCAACTTCGCAAATTGGGCATTTCATGTGTTTTTATTATTATGTCGCCTAATATTTAATTACAAATTTCCGACCGGCATATTTCACCTTTGAACACATCCTAACAATATTGTTGCCGAACCACAAATGGTTAGAAAAAAATAGCGCTCATGGATTGCCATGAGAATGCTCCGGCCTAGGGCCGGAAACCGAATAATTTGAGATCCGAGATGGCGGAAGTCAAGTCATTTCTTTGAAGGAACAAATAAACCGATGCAACAATAATAACCACCGCCATGCAAATAATTAATACAACCCTATTCATCCTTTGACCTCCCGAAACAACTTTTAATTTTCTTATCACAGCCACGCAAAAAAGCAACAACGGAACCATTGAAAGTGTTCCGTTATGAATTTGGCCGTGCGCCGCATAAATGCGGCGCAACTCCGCCTACAATGCTATCGCATCATGTACGGGTAAGTCCTGGTTATGATAACCAGGACTTCGGCATGCCTTTTAAGGGTACTACTGACCACCCCCATCCTCTCGGAAGGGACGGGTTTCATGCGGTCTGCGCATCGGGCAGTAAAGCAAACTGCCCTTGGCTGCGTCGTAAGACAGGTTCGCACCTCCAATTCCAGTTTATAACAGATTAACAAAATATTACAAATCCCGGAAAAGCCAAAAGCCGGACCCATGGTCCGGCGTGCCGATAATTCACGCTAGAACTCGGCGTTCTCCTCGCTCTTGCGGACGCGGCTTTTGCAGCCGCAAACGCAATCCACCGAGCAGGAACAGCAATGATAGCAGATCCCCGGCTCGCACGGACAAGCGTCCTGCTCGTTTTCCAGCGGCATGCCGCATTTTTGGCATTTGTCGGATTCGTGTTGGACGTCATTTGGCATAATTGTTCGATTACTTTATCCCACCATAGCACGGAAACCATTTACAAGGAATTAAAAAGTATATATTCAAATATATATCAAGTATATACTTCAAGCTACCAAACGCGGCGCAAGCGCGTTTAACTTTTCAATTGAGTTTAGCCATTGTCTAAGTTCACATACATATTGCACTCCTTGAAGCCGTAGCTGCATGGCTTTCTATCATCACATTCGCTGCAAATACACTGGAATCAAAGGCTTTT
>JALOQL010000059.1 GCA_025453415.1 Minisyncoccota bacterium | reverse complement strand
ATAAACAAAATAAAAGTAATAGATATGAATATACGGATAAATTATTTTTACACCTTTAGGGTGTGTTTTGCGGCGCTAACAGTCGCGGCAACGCTGTTCTCGCCGATTGTTCCCCCGGCGTCGTTGGGAAATGTTGCTTTTGCGGCCGATACCCAACTTTTCTTTTCGAGCATGGAATCGTCAACTTTTAACGATTGGGGATTTCGCGATACCGATTGGCGCCAAATGAACTCAGACTATTTTTGCGGAGTGAAGAGCGCCGCGATTAGCGATAATGCCTATAATGCGGATATTGTCACTCCCTCGATAAATACGACAGGATATTCAAATATCAAACTAACTTACAATTACAAAACCGCTTATATTTTTGAGTCGGGCGATTCGATCAAGGTGCAGTGGACAACAAACGGGACAACTTGGAACGATTTGCAGACTTATTCGAGCTTGAATCAGAATACGTGGGCGGCCGCATCTTTTACTTTACCGAGTGCAACTGAAAATAAGACGAATTTAAAAATTCGCTTCCGGGCCAATCTTTACGGTCCGTGTGGAGATAAAGATGAATTCAGGCTGGATTGCGTGGGTGTGGCGGGACAGTTACCCGTGGTCAACGGTTCTTGCGGTGCCGCAGCTAAAACTTACGCATATGATGCCAGCGGCTATAGTACCGATACATTCTGCGCCACCGGAACAGCGAATCCGCCTTCCCCGACGTTTCCGGCTCAGGGCGGTTCAACCGGCTGGTCGTGCGCGGGAGCTAACGGCGGAACGACGGCTACCTGTAGCGCTTCGCGGGGTAACGTACCGGTGAATGGCGAGTGCGGACCGGCAAATACCGCGGATTACCGCGATATGCCCACCGACGGGCTTTGTGCCGTGGGAACGCCCTCGGCCGTGGTCAAGGACGGCGCCTGGATCTGGACCTGCACCGGCGAGAATGGCGGCACGACCGCTAATTGCCGCGCTTATATCGCGGTTGATGGGCTTTGCGGCGCCGCCGACAGCGCTTATGCCTATGACGCGGCCGGTTTCGGCAGCGATACGTTCTGCGAGTCCGGAACGGCCAATCCGGCATCGCCGGTTTTCCCGGCGCCCGGCCAATCGGTCAACTGGAGCTGCGAAGGCGCGCACAGCGGCAATACCGTGGGTTGCGCGGCTTCGGTCAATGCCAGCCCGGAAGACGGTGTTTGCGGCACGGCCGATGAAAAGACTTATGCTTACAACGCGGAGGGTTTTGGCCAGGATACTTTGTGCCGGACCGGCACTCCCAATCCCGAAAGCGTGACGTTCCCGGTTCCGGGCAATGGCGTGGACTGGAATTGCATCGCGGTCAATGGCGGCACGACCAACGCGCGCTGCCATGCCGATGTGGCGGCAACGCCGATTGATGGCGTTTGCGGCACGGCCAACGGCGGAAGTTTCGAAGCCGCGCCTGAAACCAATTTGTGCGCGATCGGCACGCCCTCATCGGTGAGCCAGGAAGGTTCGTGGCTTTGGGATTGTTTTGGCAGCAACGGCGGCCAAATAGCCAATTGCCGCGCGACCGTGAGCCAGACCGGCAGCGTTTGCGGCAACCAAACCGTGGAAGCCGGCGAGCAATGCGATGGTTCCGATGTTTGCACCGCGCAATGCACGTTCATTCCCGCGGGGCAGTGCACCGATTCCTGCGGCCAGGAAGCGACGCAAGTATCCAATGGCGAAGGCGGCTGGACGCAATGCGCTGCCACCGAACCTTGCGGCGGCAATGATCCGGTTAACGGCGGCTGGTCCGAGTGGTCTTCCTGCAGCGCCGAATGCGGCGACGGCATCCAGACGCGCGCCTGCACGAATCCGTCTCCGGCCAATGGCGGCGCGGACTGCGAGGGTTCGTCCCAGCGGACCTGCAACGTTAAATCCTGCGGTACCGGCAACCAAGGCACCTCGGGCGATTGGGCTCCGGGTTATGGTCCTTCCGCTGGCCGCGTGCTGGGCGCGAGCACCGGAAGAATGTCGAGTGATGACATCCAGGCCGAACTTGATAGAATAAGGAAAGAAGTGGCCGCGCTGGCCTTGCAGGTTGCCGCTCTCAAGGGCAGCGTGCTCGGGGCCGCGACGGAAGTTGTCACCGGCGTCCTGGAATAAATCGGCCAAACGGCAACGCGAAAGTCTTTGTAAATTAAAAGCGTCTCGCCGAGTCGGGGCGCTTTTTTGAGAAAATGGATATAAAAGAATTCGCCAATAGAATACTTTTGCCGTCATTATCGAAACGTTCGATGATGGTTATTTGGATATTCGCGGCGGCATTATTGATGACGTTGGCGAATCCCAACTTAACCCACGACGCGGGATTTTTGAGCACCAATCCGCAGGTGCCGCTCACCGATCTGGCGGCACCATCGCCGGACGGCGATATGTTTGAGAATATGATCGAGCGGGACAACCCGGCCATAAAGGCGCACGAAAATGCCCAGGGACCGATCGTGGCCGAACCGGTGAATCCCGATCCGGCCGCAACCGAGTCCCAACCGCGCGCCAACGAGATCGTTATCGCCAAGATCGGTGCCCGGGTGCCGATCGTGACCGCGACAACAACCAACGAGGCCAAGCTTCACTCGCTTTTGGACAACGGCGCGGTGCTTTATCCGACATCGGCCGGATTCGGTAAGATAGGACAAACTGTTTTGTTGGGACATAGCGCCCCGGCAAACTGGCCGAATATCAAGCACGATACGGCATTTTCCCGCATAAATGAGCTTGTTAAAGGAGATTTAGTTGAAATATATTATCAAGATAGGACATATAAATACGAGGTTACTCGTTCACAAGTGATCGCGAAGGGAACCGACCTGGATGGCGAATCCCCGGATAAAAGTTGGCTGGTGCTGGTCACCTGCTGGCCGCCGGGCCGCGACCGCGACCGCATCGCCATCGAAACCGTTTTTGTCGAATAGTTTTCCGGCCAGCTTATTTTCCCGCGGTTAAACCCGCGGAAAAACAGCAGGCCGGATCAAAAAAATAAATTTTGAAATTGAGGCGGGGGTGTTGCATAGGACAAGGCATTTCTGCTAATATATTAAATCAAAAGCGAGACATCGCGACGGTCGACTGACGGAAATTTGCGTTTGAGGATCCACTTCATGAAGTCAAACGCCAAGGTCCGAAGATCATGATTCAAAAAAATTAGCCAAGCGCAAAACCAATCGATATATATGACAAAAGTACAATTGAATTTACTGACGGTGATGGCTGTTGCTGTCGGTTTGCTCTTGGGAGGGAGCGTTCTCGCGGATTCGGCAACGACGACAACGGGCGCTGATGCGGCGGCGATTGCCAATGCCAGCTCCGCGGACGCAGTGGTTTCTACGGCAACAACGGACAACAATTCGACCCAAGCGCAGCTCGATGCGATCAAAGTCCGGATCCAGGCGCTGACCGCCCAGGTACAAAGCCGGCAGCAAACGCCGGTAGTGGTCACGCCCCGTGCGGTATTGACACAAGCCCAGCTGGACCAGATCCAGATCAGGGTGACCGAGATCGCCCAGCAGACCGCCCGGATCAAGGCGCAAGTCCAGATCCTGGTGCGGATAAGAACCATTGAGGCCCGCATCGCGGCCATCAGGATGCAGCTTGCGACGATGCAAGCCGGCGGAACCGTGACTGCGACAACTCCGGCCGCGCCCGTGGCGGCAACTCCCGCGAGTGAATTGACCAAGGAGCAGAAAGAGGCGCGGATCGCGCAGATCCGGCAGCAGATCGGAGAATTGAACCAAGAGATGCTGGCAAAACGCGCCGCCGAGCAGGCGGCAACTCCCGCGACGCAAGCCCCGTGCGAAGGGGATAGCTGTTCGGGAGCAAGCGAGCCGCCCCAAGCGCCGGTGACGATCGAGGTCAGCCCCAAGCCCGAGACGACCGCGCAAGCGAGCAATCCGGGTTTCTGGCAGTCGGTGGGTAATTTCTTCAGGAAACTTTTCACTTTCTAAGTGTTCTTCAACGTTCCGCAGCCTGTGCGGGATGTCCTTGAAAAGACGCGGTGGCAGCCGCGTTTTTTCGTTGATGGAGACTCTTTGTCTTTACCCTTGCGGGTCCGGCGAGGTATAATGAAGTAATGATTATTAAAATATACATATGGACGTTGGCGAAATAATTTCCACGGTCAGGCACGGAGCGGCGGTATTTTTTTTGCCGCGGCCGGAAAACGATTACCGCGCGCGGATATTCACCGGAAGTTTTTTGATAATTTTCTTCTTCGCGCTGGTTTTTTTGAAAATGAGTTTTGCGTTCTTTATTTATTCATTTTCGAACAACCGTTTCTATGCCGACATAACCAAAACCGAATTGGTCGAGCTGGCCAACCAGGAGCGGGCCCGCAACAACCTGCCGCCGCTTGCCACCAATCCCTTGCTTGATACGGCGGCCTATATGAAGGCGCTAGACATGGTCAAAAGCGGCTATTTCGCGCACAACAGCCCCACGGGTACGACGCCGTGGTATTGGTTCGACCGCTCCGGTTACGACTACAAATACGCCGGGGAAAACTTGGCCATCGGTTTTGTGGAATCAAAAGAGGTCAACAGCGCCTGGCTGGCATCGCCGACGCACAAGGCCAATATCGACAACACCAAATACAAGGAAGTTGGTATCGCGGTGCTCAAATCAAATTTCCAAGGCAATCCGGTGACACTGGTGGTGCAGATGTTCGGTACAAAACAAGGCAAAGGCACGGCAACGTCCCAAGCGGCAACTCCGTCGAATTCGCTGGCGCGCACCGGTCTGGCAGGCAACGCCGGCGCCGATGCCGCAAGCAAGCAGGCAAGAGAAGTTTTGGGCGCGGCCGTGGTGGCGCCGGACCGGCAATCGTGGTTCTATAAATTAGTCGAGTTTTTTTCGAGCCAGTATTTCGAGATCATCCAGGTGGTCATCTACGGATCAATCGCGCTGGTTATCCTGCTTTTGATGCTCAACTTTTTTATGAAAGCCGACCTAGAACACGCCGATCTTCTAGCCAAGGCCGTGGGATTCGTTGTCATAATGGCGCTGTTTGCTATGCTGGACCAGAGCATGGTGGTGGCGCTTCTGCCGCACAGCCTCTCAATTTATTAATCACGGATGCCCCAAAAGATCAGGCGCAAAAAAATCTACCGGCCGGGAATGCTGGAAAAAGTGGTTTTGCCGGCGATGCTGCTGGTCTTTTTTGGATTGATCGCGCTATTTTGGGAGAACATTTCCTGGGTTGTCAATGGAGACGTCTGGCGCCAGCTGGCCCAGGACGCCTTTCCGCAGTATTTTCCCCGGCCTTATGTGGTTATTATCAAGCCGAAAGTGCCGGTGGTTGCCGGTAACGCGACCTCGACCGAGGCAAGCGCCACGAGCACCGCGCCGGCGACAACCACGCCCGATACCATCTCAAAGCCGCGGCGCGACATGATCACGATTCCCAAGATGGGCGTCACCGCGCCCATAATCACGTCCCAGACCGCGGACAATGACGTTATCCATAGCTTGCTTGATTCCGGGGTGGTGCTTTATCCCGGTTCGGCGCCGTTCGGCACCGAGGGCGGCCAAACCGTGCTTTTGGGCCACAGCGCCCCGACCGGCTGGCCCAAGATCAAGTATGACTGGGTATTTTCCAAGCTCAATCTTTTGGAGGAGGGGGACATGGTAGTCATTACTTATGACAACCAAACCAGGTATTACAAAGTGGTCAAAACCCGGGTGGTCACGCCCCAGGCAGGAGTTCCCGAACCCACGGTCAAAGGCAATTCCCTGATGCTGGTGACCTGCTGGCCGCCGGGCAAAGACCTGAAGCGCATGGCGGTGGAAGCGACAATTTACAAGGAAAGCCAATAGCCCCAAACTATCAACCATAAACTTTTGAGTCCCGCTAGAGCGGGACTTTTATGTTGGGACACTACGATAATCTTGACAAATTTAAAATTAACGTGTATAATTATAGCCAAGAATTTGCAAGGAGCGGTCTTTGTGAACTACATAGGATTTATTAAGGGATTTGGAGGACTTTGTGTCCTGTTCGCGCTTATCACCGCGAACTGCAGCGCATTTGAGAACAACGCCACCCAATTCGTTACCGATGGTAACCGGCTTATCCCGGTAGATGCCAACGGCAATATCATCGGGGAATATGGTGGCCCAACGATCAGCCAGACGACAACCACAACCGAGACCGTGCATGAAAGCCTGAAGATTCACGCAGAGGGATCTTCTGGAAGCCAATACAGCATGGGGTCAAGGTACGCATACGGTGGCGAGGATTACCTGGGTGTTGGAATGACCGTAGGATATAGCCAAGAGCAGGTTTATCAGCCGGCACCAGTATTTGAAGCCCCGGCTCAGACCTACACGCCCAATCTCTGGACAGTAATTCCCGATTGGATGCGGAAGGAGGATCACGCGGTGACCATGGTAGAGGCTGGCCTAACAACAAACCCGCTCGGGAATATGTTCCCGGTTATCTACGCCTACGCGACAGATGAACCGGTATACACCACCGACGGAAATGCTCCGCAGCTGAGCTATATCGACGCTGAGAAGGCTGCCATATTTATGCAGATAGCGGTCGGTCTCATAATTGCCTCTTCCGACCGTAGTGGGCGGTGCCATGGGAAGCTTGATCAGGATTTCGTGCGATCACCTTCTTTATCTGAAGGATGATACGGGGAATCGGAAGAATTCATTTTTGGCCCAATTGAACGTACCAAACTATTCTGCCCTTAACATGGATCGTTATATGACTTTCCTTGATAACCCGTACACGGCAGATCAGGAGTTCATTCCCGCGATTGTCTTGATCCAGAATCCCGTGACGATGAAGCAACCAGTGGTGTTCGCTTCGATGGCTTCGGCCTAGAAGCACCTAGGACACCCTTTCTTTTTTTATTAGGACACACTATTGACAAATAAACAATATTAAGCTATAATACTTTGTAATGAATAAACTATCCATTTGTTTAACTATGTTTAATAAAACCAACAAATATATGTTTAAAAATATTGTTATCGCTTTGGCAGGCATACTTCTGCTGTTTTATGCATTTACCGCTTTTGCGGCGACCAACTTGAGCACGTACAAACCGTCGACGGGCACCAACTTGTCGACCTACAAGCCGTCGACTGCGGTGAATACCAGCAATTTGGACGGGCTTTATTACTCGTATGTCGCGGAGGATAAGAACGACTGGTTGAGCTGCACCGATATCAGCTGTGGCAGCAACTACAGCAGCGGCAATAATTATTCGTACGACTACACTTACGACTACACCTACACCAAGACCACTACGACCACGACCTGTTCGAACCAGTGTTCGATCGTGGGCCAGCGGCAATGTTCGGGCAACGGCTACCAGGAATGCTACAAGGGCAGCGACGGCTGTCTGCATTGGGGCAGCACGAACAACTGCGGCACTAATCAAAAATGCGTCAACGGTTCTTGTATTTATTTTGAAACCTGCACCGACGAGTGTTCGATTTCGGGCAAGCGCGAATGTTCGGGCAACGGTTACCGCACCTGCGGCAACTACGACTCCGATTCCTGCAAGGAATGGAGCACGGTGACCAACTGTGCTTCCGACGAGACCTGCAGCAACGGCTCGTGCGTGAAGAAGCCGCCGGTCTGCACCGACGAATGTTCGGTTTCGGGACAGCGCACCTGTTCGGGAAACGGCTTTAAGACCTGCAGCAAGGGCAGCGACGGCTGCTTCCACTGGGGCGCGGTGACCAATTGCTCAACCGATGAATATTGCAGCAATGGCTCTTGCATTGAAAAACAAATCAACATCTGCTCGGATACTTTGTCCGGCAGCCCGTCGAGCCGGGAGCAGAATCTTTGCTCGGCCGCGGGCGGCACGATGCAGTGCGGCAACGGGTGGTGCAAATGCAATTGCGAAAAACCCCAGCCGACCGTGAACCTCACGTCCAGCGGCAACGCGACCTGCAGCGAGCGCGCGAAATTGACGTGGACATCCACGAACGCGACTTCCTGCACGGCCTCGAACGGCTGGTCGGGAAGCAAATCGACTTCGGGCTCCGAAGAATTGGGCCAGTTCACCGGTTCAAAGACTTTCACCCTTAAGTGCACGGGTGCGGGAGGCACGGCTACGGATAGCGTGACGATTACCGGTACCGAAGACCAGCTTGATGTCGACGCGGGCGACGATGACGATGTTGACGCCGGCGACTATATTACCCTCGACGGTTCGGTAGACGGCGACTACGACAGCATTTCCTGGTCCTGCAACGGCGGCAACCTGTCCAACAAGAACAGCCTGCGCGCCAAGCTCGATACCGACGAGAACGACGGCGGCGATACCATCACCTGCACCCTGACCGCGAAAAACGAATGCGGTTCGGATTCCGACAGCGTGAAGATCAAGGTCAAGGAGACCACCACGGATTTCAACGTGACGCTGGAGGCCGACCCGACTTCGGGATGCGCGCCCTTGCGCGACGTTGACCTGAAGGCCCGCCTGACTAATGCTTCCTCATCTGATATTGATTACACTTATTATTTTGATTGCGAAAGCGACGGCGATTGGGACAAAACCATCACAACCAGCGCCAAAAGTTATACCGCGGCCAACGTGTGCGACTTTGCCAACGTCGGGTCCTATACCGCTAAGGTAAAGGTGACCGGCAAGGGCCGGACGGTGACCGATTCGGAAACCATCCGCGCCAACAACTGCTCGACGCCTGTCTACGAAAAGGCCGGCAACGTGAGCATCACTAAGAATGTGCGCAACGTTTCGAGCGGCACCGGCTATATGGGAACGGTTTCGGCAATTCCGGGCAATACCGTGTCG
>JALOQL010000058.1 GCA_025453415.1 Minisyncoccota bacterium | reverse complement strand
CGAAATGCCCATCATGGGAAGCAGGAAACGAATATCACAGAAGAAAAGGGTGGTGACCAGGTAGCAGCCATAGAAAATGATCCAGGCGCGCGGATCGAACCACTGGATGAGAGACTTGCGTTTACGGTAACGCCAGGTAACGAGCAAGGCTTTTCCTGTCCTGGTTGAGAGCAGGGTGGTGGAGCCATGTCAGCGACAAGGCTCCACCCTTTCCACTCTGCTCAAAGAGTATTATTTATGTCAGGTTCAGGTCAACGTCCGGACTGCTTCTGAACAGCGGCGTAGGCGACGACCAGGAGCGGGACGAGGATGGCAGCGAAGATGAGGTTGGGACCTGCCGCCGGCAGGAACTCGCCAACTATGGCTGCCGCCGGGCTATAGCCGTTGATCCATATATCGGTAATGGCGGCAAAGCCAATGCCGAGGATGTTACCGAGCATGCTCCAGGTGACCGCAGCGGCGATGTCGATATTCCTGGCAAAGGCGAAGCGTACGATGACCACAAGGACCAGGCCAACGATGATGGAAATTCCGGCGAAGAGGCTGATGGTGGCGTCACCGAAGATGTTATTGGCGACATCGTAGAACAACATGTTGGGCAGGTTACGGTTGACGAAATAGATGACGGCAGCAATGACCGCCAGCACAGCGCCTATGATAAGCACCAGGTCCAGGCTCTTCTTCTTGTTGGCGAAGAGCATGGGCAGACCGGCTACGAAACCGACCAGGCCGTTGCCGATGGACCACTGCGGGCTGAGACCGAAGCCCGTCAATGCATCACCGAACATGTTGCCAACCGCGCCGGTGAAGAATCCCACCACGGGGCCGAAGGCATAGCCGAAGAACATGGGGATGCAGATGGCCGGGCGCAAAGAGACCTGGCTGAGGGAGGGCACGACGAAGACAGTTCCGTTGAAAACCCAGGACAGGACGGCATACAGGGCAGCGCCGATGGCCATCCAGACGACCTGCCGGGTGCCGATCTCCCAGGCTTTATTCTCCCGGGTGAACAGGAAGACAACCAGGGCAATGAGACCGCCGACAAATACTGAACCGAACCGCAGCAGGGGATTCTCCCCGGTCTGGAAGCGCTCGATGCCCATCATGTTTCCGAGGATGACTACGGACAGGATGATGACCGCCAGAATGACGACCAGGGCAATGATCACACCAACGAGTTTTTTCATGGCATTCTCTCCTTGAATGGATTGGATCAGATGTGCGCCAGGGCTTCGGCACGCAGGAAACGGCCTGTGCGCGAAAAGGCTTTCAAGTTCTCCGCCAGGAGCGAGGTGGGTACCAGGCGGCAGTCTTCCAGCCGCCGGGCATCGCCCAGCACCTCGCGAGGGGTACCATCCACCACCAGGCGACCTTCGGCAATCAGCAGCACCCGGTTGGCATAAATGACAGCGAGATCAATATCATGGGTGATAAACAAAATGGCTTCAAAACCGGGGAGCTGCAGGATGGCATCCATGAAGTTCATATAGTTGAAATAATCCTGACCGGCAGTCGGCTCGTCCATCACGAGGATGCGCGAGCGCATGGCGAGGATGGCGGCGATGGAGACGCGTTTCTGCTGACCAAAGGACAGCGACAGAGGGGGGTCTTTCTCTTTATCCGACAGGTTGACGATATCGAGTGCCTCCTGCACCTCCTTTTCGATCTGCTCCCTGGGGTGACGCAGGTTCTTTGGCCCGAAGGCGAGTTCCTCGCGCACCGTGGGGGCGAAGAGCATGTGACTGGGACTCTGGAAGACATATCCCAGGGTGGCCGCGATCTGGGCAACGCTTGCCTGGCGGGTATCGTTTCCCTGCACCAGGACACGACCAGATCGGGGCTTGAGCAAACCAATGTCGATATTTTTTATTTCGTAGTCCGCCATGCCGTTAGGAAGTAAAAAACCTCTTTGGAAAAGAGGCTTTTAAGGTTTAAGTGTTTATTCGAATCAAACCCGGCCGCCTTTCCGCAAAGAGGTTTCGCGACAACACGACGACATCGCCAAAAAAGCAAATTGGGTAAAGTACCGGTCCAGCGACTCCAGATCGCCGCCATATTGCTTGCCGCCCAGCACCGCATCGCAAAAAATTTCAACGCTGCGGGAAATTTCTTTTTTGCGCCACGCGCTCCAGCGCTTGTCGGATAAAGTCAGGTAAAACAAATCCAGCGCCCGAGCCACCGCGCTCCAGAACCGCGCATCGTTCTTTGACCGGTTCAACCGCGCCCGGCCGACCTCGCTGCCGATGTTTCCCAATTGCTGGGCCAATGACAATTCGAACCATTTCCCTTGCGCCAGATTTTGATGCATAGATCCGTTCATTTGATAAGTTTATTCACGATCCCGGAGATCTTTTCTCTGGTTTCCGGATCGTCAACGCCGCGCGTCCGATTGCCGAAAGCGGGCTTGAGATTCACCATTGAATCGAACTCAATAAAGTCGTCTCCGGTTTTTTCAATGTATAAATTGATGCCCCAGATATTCTGATGTTTTGAGTTTTCCTTTTCGAGCAGTTCTTCCAATTCATCCATATGCAGCTCGCCCCCAATTGCCATTATTTCCTGTTCAACGTCAACCGCCGCCTTGACCATGTCGCCAAAACCCGCCCGCGCGAAAGATTCCAGCTCATCACGACGTATCGGCTCTTTGATTATCTTGATTTCCATATTGCCCATAGTAATCACAAATTAACATTTTGACCCTGCTTGTCAAAATGCAAAGCGGATACGTCACCAGACGTATCCGCTTTTTCCTCGAAACCCAGATTGCAATGCGTGAGGCATATATTTTCGCAGAAGCATTGTTTTGCGCGACTGACGCAAAACACTAGGAAATTTTTTAGCAAAAAAATTTACGTGCTTCTCGAAAATTAATGCCGAACGCCATTAGCAATTAATACCCCATATCCATCCCTCCCGGCATGCCGCCACCCATTCCGGCCGCACCGCTGTTGCAGCTGCAGCCATCCTTTTTGGGCTTTTCGACTACCATAACTTCGGTGGTCAATAAGGTCGATGCCGCGGACGCCGCATTCTGGATGGTCGAACGCACCACTTTCGTGGGATCGACCACGCCGGCCGCCAGCAAGTCCTCGTATTTCATCTTGGCCGCGTTGAACCCGACCGCGCCGTTGTTCTGGCGTATCTTTTCGATCACCACCGCGCCTTCGACGCCGGCGTTGGCGGCAATCTGGCGGATAGGTTCTTCCAACGCGCGCTTCAATATATTGATGCCGATGACCTCCTCGCCTTCGGCCTGCACCTTGTCCAACGCCTTGATGCAGTTGAGCAACGCGGTGCCGCCGCCGGGAACAATACCCTCTTCCACAGCCGCGCGGGTCGCGTTAAGCGCGTCCTCGGTCTTGTGCTGGCGCGCCTTTTGCTCCACTTCCGTGGCCGCGCCGACTTTAATCACCGCCACGCCGCCGGATAATTTCGCCAAGCGTTCCTGCAACTTTTCCTTGTCGAAATCCGATTCGGTCTTGGCAATTTCGTTTTTGATCTGTTTGATGCGGGCCTCGATCAAATCCTTGTCGCCCTTGCCTTCAACGATCACGGTCTTATCCTTTCCCGCGACCACGCGGCGCGCCGACCCCAAGTCCTTCAAAGTCACGTTCTCCAATTTCATCCCCAGCTGCTCGGAAACGACGGTGGCTCCGGTAACAGCCGCGATATCGGCCAGCATTTCCTTCTTGCGGTCGCCGAACCCCGGCGCTTTAACCGCCAGCGCGTTGAATATGCCGCGCAATTTGTTGACCACCAGGGTCGGCAGGGCGTCGCCCTCGACCTCGTCGGCGATGATCAAGAGTTCTTTTTTACCGGCCTGAATGACTTTTTCCAAAACGGGCAAAAGTTCGGGCAGCGCCGAGATCTTTTTTTCCGTTATCAATATATAAGGATCTTCGAGCGCCGCTTCCATCCGCTCGGTATCGGTCACCATATAAGGGGAAAGATAGCCGCGGTCGAATTGCAGGCCTTTGACGACTTCCTTTTTGATATCCAAGCTTTTGGATTCCTCAATGGTCACCACGCCGTCCTTGCCGACCTCGGTCATCACTTCGGCGATCAGATTGCCCAATTCGGCGCTTTCCGCCGAAATGGTCGCGACCTGTGCCATCTCCTCCTTCTTGGAAATCGGTTTGGACATCTGCTTCAGATTTTCCACCACCGCTTCCACGCCCTTGTCGATGCCGCGTTTGATCGCCAAGGGATTTGCCCCGGCGGTCACGTTCTTCAAGCCTTCGCCGATGAGCGCCTGCGCCAAAACGCAAGCCGTGGTCGTGCCGTCGCCGGCCATATCGTTGGTCTTCTCGCTCGCTTCCTTGACGATCTGCGCTCCCAAATTCTCGGCCTTGTCCTCCAGTTCGATCTCCTTGGCGATGGAAACGCCGTCATTGGTGATCACCGGCGAACCGTATGATTTGTCCAGCACCACGTTGCGTCCTTTGGGACCCAAAGTGATCTTAACCGCGTTGGCCAGCTTGTCGGCGCCGCTCTTCAGTTTTTTCCGGGCGGCCTCAGAATAGATAATTTCTTTAGACACAGTATTTTAAGCCCAAAGTTCAAATAACAAATGACAAATCAAGTTCAAAGTTCAAAAAGGTTAATTTATTTTTGACATTTGGACTTAGGATTCTGTTTGACATTTGGATTTTGACATTTGGATTTTTAGAATTTATTCTTCAATAATTGCCAGAATATCGTCTTCCTTGGCGATCAGGTATTCCTTGCCGTCGACTTTGATCTCGTTGGGACCATACTTGGAGAACAGGACTTTGTCGCCCGCTTTCACGGAAACCGGAATGACCTGGCCCTGTTTGTTCTTTTTGCCCGGACCGGTCGCGATCACCTTGCCCTGCTCGGGCCGTTCCTTGGACGCGCTGTCGGGCAAAATGATGCCGGACTTGGTTTTTTCTTCGCTTTTGACCGATTCGATCAAAATGTTGTCGGCGCACGGATTTATTTTCATACTTTTTTATAATTTCTAATTTTCAATTTTCAATTTTCATTGAATTTTCAATGAAACAATTTTCAAACAAAACGCAGATTCTGCTTCTTATTGCCCATTAAAAATTGCAAATTCAATAGAAATTAGAAATTAGAAATTGAAAATTATGGTTTTTGAAAGTGATTATCAATCACACCTTGCGACTGATAATGCGCAATTTATATTTATAATTTCCGAAATCGTTTGTCAAATGCGGCACGATCGCCTGTTTTTTCATTGCCATTTACCCGTCATTTGATAGAATGAATCCATAGGTTTTGTAGTAACTTACAGCAATACATGGAAAAAGCTTTGGCAAAGATGGTCGCTTATACCCTGGGCAGCGCCATGGCACTGTTTTTCGCGCAACGGGTAGTGCCGGGAGTAACTTATACCGGCGGCTGGGAGATTTTGGCCATTGCCGGCTTTGCCATCGCCCTGCTCAACCTGGCAGTGGCGCCCATCCTGAAAATCCTGTCCCTTCCCCTGCGAATCTTGACTTTTAATTTATTTAGCCTAGTAATAGATATGGCAATGGTCTGGTCGGCCGACGTCCTGTTGGGCGGCCAGTTCGAAATTGCCGGACTAATTCCGCTATTCTGGACAACCTTGTTCGTGGCGGTGCTAAATTTCTTATTATGGACGCTAATATTATCTCCATCGTTCAAATCGTGATCGCGGTCCTCCTTACCGGGTTGATCCTATTGCAGCAGCGCGGCGGCGCGGGCCTGGGCTCGGCTTTCGGCCAGAGCGGCGGCGCCTACACCACCCAGAGAGGAATACAAAAAAAGATCTTCCGCATTACCCTCGTGCTGGCCGCGGCTTTCATCGGCCTGGCGGTTTATAACCTGTTGCAGAAATAACTGGCAATAATTTTCAATTTCTAATTTCTAATTTCTATTGAATTTGCAATTTCCAATAAACAATATAGGACAGAACGCGCGTTTTGTTTGAAAATTGTTTCATTGAAAATTCAATGAAAATTGAAAATTGAAAATTAGAAATTGCAGTATTCAATGCGTTTCCCTTCGTTTGCCCAGTGGAAGCAGTTTTTCAAAATAATCTCGCGCACGGAAAAAATCGCGTTTTTTGGTTTGGCTGCAGTCGCGCTCGGTTCGGCCGCAACGCTGGCCGTGGCGCTATACCAGAATCATACCGTCGTAGTTGCGGCCGACAACGGCACCTTCACCGAAGGCGCCCTGGACCAGCCGCGGTTTCTGAACCCGCTCTATGCCGACGCCCGGATAATCGATCAGGACATCACCCAATTGCTCTATTCCAGCCTTTTGGATTACGACCAGAACGGCAAAATCGTGGCCGGCATGGCCGATTACACCGTTTCACCCGACGGCAAAACATACGACTTCATTCTCAAGGACAGCCTCAAGTGGTCCGACGGACAGCCGGTGACTTCCGACGACGCGATCTATACGATCAGGACCATCCAGGACAAAAAATACAACAGCGTCCATACCTTATACACAAAGTGGATGGCCGTGGAAACCGAAAAAGTTTCCGACACCGCTTTCCGCCTGACTTTAAAAGAACCCTATGCCGGTTTTCCGGAAACCTGCGTTTTAAAGATCCTTCCCAAGCATATCTGGGAAAATGTCACGGCCGAGAATTTTTCCCTGTCCCCCTACAATCTGGATCCGGTGGTTTCCGGGCCTTATAAAGTGGCGAAGAAAAACTTCGCCAAGGACAACTCGATCGCCTCGCTGGTCCTGGA
>JALOQL010000057.1 GCA_025453415.1 Minisyncoccota bacterium | reverse complement strand
TGCCCGAAATTAATAACTCTACAATGAAGCCCCGCTCCATTCGCACTTTCTTCTGGGCCCTTCTTGCAATTGCCGGTTTGCTTGCCGTCGCCCTGATCGTGTATGCCGGGGCTCACCGAAGGGCGTTGGCGGCTTCCCTTGTCCTGGCCGCGAACGATGCCGGGGAAAATGGACTGACACAGGAGGAGCTGGTCGATCTGATCAAGCCGTCGGTGGTGCGGGTGGTCCAAAACGTCAAGATCGAAGGCCGAGTTCCGGCGTTCAAGCCGGATTTCGCCAAACAAACGATCGTTTTCCTTGAGGAGATAAAGCCTTTTGATGTGGATGTGGAAGTGCCGCTGGTCGGCAGCGGATTCGTTGTCAATCCCGACGGTTACATCTTGACCAATGCTCATGTGGTTTCCGACGAGACGATCAAGCGCCTTGTTTTGGCCGAGGTGATCAACGAGGTTGTCAACGCCGCGTTGGACGGTCTCAAAAAGGAGGAAAAAGAAGCCGTGACGGCCGATACGGCCGCTTTTCGAGCTTACGGCGAAAGCGTGTATGCCCAAATTCTGGCAAAAACAAATTTCAAGATCGATAAAAAAGTGAATGTGGTGGATCCTTCCGGCAAGTACGAAAAAGTCGCCGACCTGGTCAATAACGGTTTTCCGGCGGCGGTGGTCAAGGCTGGTAGCGATTTTATGAAGGATAACCGGGATGTAGCCCTGATAAAGATCGAGGCATCCGATCTTCCGGCCCTGAAACTTTCAAAATCGGAAAATCCTGGAATAGGCACAAAAATTTTTGTTTTCGGTTTTCCCGTGACAGCGGAATTCACCCGTTCTTCCTTGCTGGAATCGACGGTCACCCAGGGCGTTGTCGGCGCGCTTAGGGATTCGTTCAAAAAAGAGTTCAAAATAATCCAGTCGGATGCCAAAATGTCCCAAGGTTCCAGCGGCGGCCCGATGATCGATGTCAACGGCGACGTGATCGGTATCATCACCTACCAGACGGGCGCGAAACTTCAGGAAAGCGGCGATAATTTCGCGTTCGCGATTCCGGCCCGGATCGGCCAGGAAATGCTCGACGACGCCTCGGTGCAAAACCAGCCGGGCAATTACCAGGCGCATATGCGGGCGGGTTTTGAGCTGATGCGCGCCAAGCGCTGCAAAAAAGCAATCGAGGAATTTGAACTGGCCAAGGGAACCAACGACAAATTCCGCGCGGACAGCTATGTCGAACCATACATTAAAAATTGCGACGCGATGATCACGCGCGGCGAATCCGTGGACGATTGGTGGGGTGAGGCCCGGGAAAAGTTCGGCGCGGTGGGCTATGTCGGATGGGCAATAGTCGGCGCGGGAACATTCGTGTTCCTGGTGCTCTTGGCACTCATCGTTATTCTTGCCAAAAAAATGAAGCGCAAGGAAAAGGAGTTTAACCACCTGGAGGACATGATGCTGGAAGAAGCGGCCAAGGAAAGCGTCCAGCGCCACGAGCTGGACATGCTGATGAAACAGAACGGCATGGCCGGGAGCGACGCCTCTAGCGCGGTTTTTAAGGCCGGAACCGCGGCAAAGTCGATGCCGATACCGGAGGCTTCTCCGGCGCCCGTACCGGAGCAACCGTTAACCGTTGACCCGCGTTTGGCCGAGTACATCGGCCGGTCGCGGTTATCCGGGATGGATGACATTGCCATTGCCGCGGAATTGAAAAATTCAGGCTGGCCCGAAACCATGACCGCCGCCGCTTTGGCCAAAAATGGTGCCGGCGCGCCGCGTCCTTGACAATCCGGCCGGGCCCCTGTTAACATGAATTTGAGATATTATGTATAAAATAGCGAATCCCAAATCGGTCTGTAGCTGTACCACCCTTTTCGAGAGAGCGGCCGGTTAGGTTTGTCCATATAGCATCGATCTTACCGCGCCTCTCTTTTGAAGGGGCGTTTTAATTTGGAAGTTTTTAATCAAGTTTTTACTTGCAACTGATATGACAATACTGGAAACGATCGGCAATACTCCGTTAGTGGAACTGTCTAAGCTCAATCCCAATTCGAAGGTCAAAATATACGCCAAGCTCGAAGGGGCCAACCCTTCCGGCTCGATAAAGGACCGCATTTCCCTGGCGATGGTCGAACACGCCGAAAGGACGGGCGTCCTGACCAAGGGGAAGACCATTATCGAGGCCACGAGCGGCAATACCGGGATCGGTATCGCCATGGTGGCCGCGATCAAGGGCTATAAGGCCATCGTGGTGATGCCCGAATCGATGAGCCTGGAGCGGCGCAAGATGATCAAGTCGTTCGGCGCAAAGCTCTTGCTGGTCAAGCCATCGATGTGGCGCGACGGCGCGGTGGCAATGATCAACGAAATGACCGCCAAGGACAAAAATTTGGTGACCTTAAACCAATTCGATAACCAACAGAATTGCCTGGCCCATTACCGGACCACCGGACGTGAGATCGTAAAACAGGTTAATGGGACGATAGACTACTTTATCGCGGGCCTGGGCACTGGCGGAACCATTACCGGCGTCGCCCGCCGGATCACCGAAAAATATCCGCAAGCAAGAATTATCGGCCTCCAGCCTTACTTGGGGGAAAAGATCGAGGGATTGCGCTCGGTGAAACAAGGAAAGGTGCCCAAGATCCTCGAGCCCTGCCTGCCCTGCAGCGACCACCGCAAGAGCCTGATCGACATCCTGGTCGATATCCACGAAAAAGATGCCTACGAATATTCGCGGCGTCTCGCGCTGGAAGAAGGCGTGTTCGTGGGGGCGAGTTCCGGAGCGGCGATGTGCGCGGCCGTGAAATACGCCCGCAAGATGAAGGAAGGGACGATCGTGACCCTATTCCCCGACCGGGGGGAAAAGTATTTGAGCACCCCGATGTTCGAAGGTTGAATCATCCGCAAAAACAAAAAAACATGGATACAATTTTGCAAGCCATCGGCAATACGCCGCTGGTGGAAATAAAAAAACTAAATCCGAATCCCAACGTCAGGATATTCGCCAAACTCGAAGGCTTCAATCCCGGCGGATCGATGAAAGACCGGGTGGCATTGGCGATGATCGAGAACGCGGAACGGGCCGGCGTCCTGGTTCCGGGCAAGACCGTGGTCGAGGTCACCAACGGCAACACCGGGGTTGGCATCGCCATGGTGGCTGCCGCCAAAGGCTACAAAGCGATCATTGTTTCCCCGGAAACGGTTTCTGAGGACCGCCAAAAGGTCATCCGGGGTTTTGGCGCCAAAGTCATTACGGTGAAGCCCGAAATGTGGCGCCAGGGGGCCATCAACCTGGTCAACGCCATGGTTGCCAAAGACGAGAGCCTGGTAGTTCTGGACCAGTTCGCCAACAAGGCGGCCTGCAATACCCATTATCTGACCACCGGCAAGGAGATCGTTTCCCAGCTGGCGGGATCGGTGGACTATTTCATTTCCTGCGTGGGTACCGGCGGGGCGATCTCGGGCGTGGCCCGCCAGCTTCGGGAAAATTATCCCCAGGTGCGGGTTATCGGCATCCAGCCGCGGATCTGGGGTACCGGAGCGTCGATCGAGATCGGCGCGTCGTCGTCGGTGTTGAGCCACAATCTGCCCTGCGCCGACCACAGCAAGGCTTTGGTTGATACGATTGTCGAAATCGGCGAAGATGAGGCTAAGGCCATGGGCGAACGCATTACCAACGAGGAAGGCATCTTTGCGGGTCCGAGCGCGGGCGCGGCATTGATGGTGGCGCGGCTTTATGCCGAAAAAATGAAGAGCGGCACGATCGTGACCATATTCCCCGACCGGGGCGAGCGCTACCAATCCACCGAAATATTCAGGTCTTGATCGGGCCAAAAAATAGCGTCAGGGAAAATACCATTGATGCCGAATCAGCGTTATTTGGTTCGGGCCGCGGCGATAAAACAGTCGTCGAAACGTATATGGGAAATACAGATCTTATTCCAGAGTAGACCCTGGGAGGCGAAAATTCCGACAGGAAATGCAAAATTGATAGAAAATAATATGCTAAAATTAAGTCAGGCAAACTGCTGTAATTCAAATAATGGACAAATTGTTTAAAATCAAAAAAATGTGTTTGCGGATTCGAAGTTTTTTGTTAAAAAATATTAAGTCCACAATTTTACTTTTGGCCGCCGCGGTTTTTTTACTAGGCACGCTCTTTGGCTTTCTGATTTTTTTATTGGTAAATTCAAATCGTGATAATGGTCCCCGGCAAATAAGGCAGGGTGGATTTCGGTTTATAAATCCCCTTCTGGAGTGCGAGCTTGGGGATAATATTTCCCAAAATTATATACCATTTGAAAGAGAAATTAAAGCAAAGATATTGGAAGAAATGGGTAATGTCGACAGCACCTCTTTCGCGGTTTATTTCAGGAATTTAAATAACGGCCCTTGGTTCGGAATTAATGAAAAGGAAAAATTTATGCCGGCGAGCTTGCTTAAAGTGCCGCTCATGATAGCTTATTTTAAAGAGGCTGAGACGGATCCTGGTGTTTTAAGGGAGGAGATCGTCGTGAGGGAAGGCAACGATGGCATTCTGTCGCAGGAAATAAAACCAAAAATAATTCTTGAACACGGTAAACCGTATACCGTGGACGAACTAATTGAGCGGATGATTATTTACTCCGACAATAAGGCTGCCGATATTTTGTTTAATAATGTTTCGCCCAAGAAATTGGATGAAATATACGCAAACCTTGGTATAGATATACCTATCGGCGGCAATATCAATCAAGATTATATGTCAGTGAAAAGCTACGCCTCTTTTTTTAGAATATTATTCAATTCGTCATATTTGAGCAGGGAGATGTCGGAAAAGGCGCTCTCATTATTGGCAAAAAGCGACTACAAAAAAGCGCTTGCCGCTGGAGTCCCGTCAGGAGTGGCCATTGCTCATAAATTCGGAGAATACAAAGATTTGAACCGGCAAAATGGCTATATGGAGCTTCATGATTGCGGAATCATTTATAGCCCGGATTATCCATATCTTCTTTGCATTATGACAAGCGGAAGAAGCATCGGCGAAAATGAAAAAGTCATCACCAAGATTTCTTCAATAGTCTACGACGAAATCGCGAGCCATTAATACAAATTGCCGCTGTAGGCCGGAAGTCATTTCCTTGTCGCTCGGCTTGGGAATTTTTTCTTAAAAAAAATTGCTCGTGGATGAAGGAGGGGAATTAAATTTTTCCTATATCTAAGCGTCTTAATACCTTGGGAATCCGTTCCGGGGCAGTTTGTTGGGATTCAGCGGGTTATTTTCTCATGTAGTCATCTTTTGAGGGGCACTGGCTTTTGTTGGTTCCCCATACTCCCGTTGAAAGATAAAAGCATAGCACATAGTTCTGGGAATCCGTCCTTTTGTAATAATAGGCTGATCCCAATTCGGGATCGGTCGTGTTGCCGCGATAATAATTATCGGCGGCGAGGTCTTTTAAGTTTTCCGGGAGGTCTCCCTTGTCAAAATTATAATCTTGAAGCGAGAGCAGAATATTGATCGCGTCCGACATCCTGACTCGATCGTAATTATGAAGCTCCGATAATTGATCCAGGTTGGAGTTGCATTGCTGGAAAACCGAAGCTTGGTCGGCAAGCTTGGCCTGAAAATTTTTCAGGTCGGCCTGGCATATTGTCGTGTTTGAGATCGAAATTACCCCCAGGCTATTGAGAACGAAAAGGAATCCTACGAACAGGAATATCATCAGGCCAGAAAAAGCCAATGCTCGCGCGGCGGTGCCGGAAAACAAAAAAGTAAAAAATTTTTTAATAGAATTGTTTTTTTTCGGTTTTGGCGCCAAAAGTAATGATGTTTCAGTCATGTTTTTAATTATTGCGGTATTTTTTTTCTCAACCAGATTGCTATTTACAACCGGCAATAGCCTATTCTACGAAAAACTTAGCTTTTTTGTTCACAGTAGTTTTTTTCGGCGCCGGCTGAACGTATATCCTTTGCGGTGCCGCTTTGGTTATCGGCGCGCTTAACATCGCGGCCAATTTTCTGTCGATTTCAACGATTTTATTTTCGATAGACGCGGTTTTTTTATCTCCCGCGTCCAATCGGGCTAATATTTGCAGGATGATATTGCATGGGAAGGTATTTTGGTTGCAAATCGCCTGGCCGGCCGATGTTAAAGCTTTTGAAATGTTTTGTATCAAAGTGGTCCCTCCGCCCGAACCGCCACCTCCTCCCCCTCCTCCATTCCCGCCACCGCTTTGATTTATTGCGGTAAAGCTCTGGCTGGCCCCGGATTGCTGTGTTCCGAAATGGACAATCACTTTAAACCAATAATTCCCCGTGTTTGGCACTGTGGCATTTAAATTGGTTATCCAATCTTCGGCGGGTTGGACGAATTTGGCCGCCGATGAGTAAAACACGTCATCGGATCCGCCGCAGGCATTGTCCTGCGATGAAACCACGCACCATTCATAGGTGTATTCGTACCCGGTAGTGCCTTCGTTGGTCAGGGTAATGTTGGCCGAAACCTCGGGGATGGTGAGGTCCGTCACCGAATTGATTATTATTTGCGCCGGCGAACCGGCAACATTCCAATAGTCATTGGCTTGCACTATTTTACCCGCTTCGATTTGAACGTCAACCTGCGTTTCCCATGTTCCCTGTACGGCGCTGTTTGCGACGGCAAATGTGTATTCATAAATACCGGCAGATATCCTGGTCATCGATACATTTTCCGCCGACTTGTTCCTAACCGCGTCATAAACGGTCACCAGCGGCGCCG
>JALOQL010000004.1 GCA_025453415.1 Minisyncoccota bacterium | reverse complement strand
ATAGATTTTTTCTATTTTGACAATAATGAATTTGCGGTCGATTTTGTCGAAACTTCGGCGGTGACCGAAGGGGTTGAATGTGATGTCTATAAATTCGCGGGTGACGATACGAAAGACCTGGGAATCATCCGAATCAAGGCCGGGTACAGGACGCCGTTGCAAAAAGTTTTAAAAGGGGATAAAACCATCGAAGGCTATATTTCCGGCAAGGGGAAATTGGTTGTGACGGATGCGGATGGCGCGCAAAAGGAATATGTTGGCAATCAAGGATTGGCGGTGGAGATCAAGGTTGGCGAAATGATGCAATGGCAGGCGGATGCCGATTCGGATTTAACCGTTTACGAGATTTGTTTTCCGCCTTACGATCCGGGCCGCTTTGAAAATCTTTATTAAATCCGGTTTAACGGTAGCTTGATTTTTGCGTCTAGAATATTATGAAAATTTTAATTACCGGAAGTTCGGGCTACATCGGGAAAGAATTCATTAATAATTTTTCCGATAAATACGAAATAATGCCATTTGATCTTGCCGAGGGGTCGGATATTTTGAATTTTGAGCAATTGGACGCGGCAATGAAGGGTTGCGATATTGTCATCCATTTGGCCGCGATCCACGGCCCGGACGAGAAAAGCAATTTCGAGGATTATTTCCAAACCAATTGCCAGGGGACTCTCAACGTCTCGCGGTGTGCCGTCAAAAACAAAATAAAGCGACTGATCTATGCCAGCTCAACCGGTTATTACGGGTTGGAAAATGGCATACCATACGTGAAACCGATTAAAGAATCGAATCCGGTGGTTTCCCAGTATGCCAAATTGGAGGATCTCCATTGCCGGGACTGCGACCTTGCCTATTCGACAAGCAAGGTGATTGCCGAGCAAATTTTGGCCAATTACGGGTTAATGAAAAAAATTGAGGTAATTATTCTGCGGCTTGCCCCGATCGGCGGCAGGCCGGGGGAGCGATGGGCGGTGGACGGGATAAGTTTGAAAATAGAGAATGCTTTGAATGCCATCAATGCGGCGGTTATCTCTCCAAATGAATTATGGTATGAGGCATTTAATATCGCCGACCCGCTGGATAATGTCGATATTTCCAAAGCCAGGAACATTTTAATGTATGATCCAAAAATTTAGAAAATGCTGAATATCTCAATCAAAGAGGCGGCGATTGGCGATGCCGATGAATATGTCGAACTGGAAAAGAAAGTCGGTGGGCGTACTTATTTTGGGTTGACCAAAAATGAATTTATTGAAGAATTCACCACGCGCAAGATCTATCTTTTCAAGTTGGGGGATAAGACCATCGGGCATCTTTCGCTGAAAATCGACGAAAAAGGGGCACATCTGGGCGGGTTTGCGGTCGAGCCCGAATATCAAGGAAAAGGATACGGTCGCGAAGGTTTACGTCTGGTTTTGGAGGCGGTGAAAGACGTGCCTCGGATAGATTTGGTCACGCATCCCGAAAATTCTAAGTCGATCCATCTTTATCAATCATACGGATTCGAAATCGTAGAAAGGCGGGAAAACTATTGGGGCGACGGCGAGCCGCGCGTGGTTTTGGTCAAAAATCAAAAATAATAATTATGAGGCGGGCGATCATGCCGATTATCGTGGATTTGATTTCGATAAAAATTTGAGGATTATGGTTGCCGAAAAAGACGTTATCGAAATAGTGGAAATACTGGAAAGCGCGGGTGTTTCCGTTTGGCTGGACGGCGGCTGGGCCGTGGACGCGTTGCTCGGTTTCCAATCGCGGGAGCACAATGACCTGGATGTGATGATTTTTGACAACGAAGGCAAACTGACAGAATCTGCTCTTGCGGAAAAAGGATTCAGTGTCGTAAAGTTCGATTGTCCGACAAATTTTGTGCTGGGTGACGCCAAAGGCAGGGCGGTTGATGTCCATTTGGTGCATCTGGCCAAGGATGGCCGGGTGGCTTACCGGATGTGTAACAACAAGGATTGGGTTTTCCCGGACGACGGGTTCACCGGCAAGGGGGTTGTCGGCGGCCGTCCGGTAAATTGCCTTTCGGCCCAAACCCAGATATTTTGCCATGCCGGATATGAGCTGGCCGAAAAGGATTACCGCGACATGGAGCTGCTGGGCCAAAAATTCGGCCTCGATTATCCGAAACCGCAAAAATAGATATATGAAATACAAATACCATCATTTAGGTATTCCTACCAAAGAAGTTCGCGCGGGCGATAAATATCTTAAGGATTATAAATGCCATGCTTCGGGGTATGGCAAAAATGAGTTTGGCATCGAATGGATGCGCTATGAAGAAGAATGTTCCTTGCCGGAACTTGTAAAAACCGTGCCGCATATCGCTTTCGAAGTCGAAGACCTGCAGGAA
The DNA here is from genome assembly GCA_025453415.1 of Minisyncoccota bacterium. Classification (GTDB taxonomy): domain Bacteria; phylum Patescibacteriota; class Minisyncoccia; order Minisyncoccales; family UBA5738; genus UBA5738. Next base: position 20,225 of record JALOQL010000004.1, on the reverse strand, counting down.
GCGATAAGGGGTAAAAAAGTGATAATTTCCCCCAATAGCCCGTCGGCGGGAAACCTGGCGGCGTTTATCGAAGTTGACGGCGCTCCGGTCGAATTCATCCAAATTTCCCAAAAATAATCATGCTGCAATATCTGGTTATTGTCGGCGCGGCGGCGGAAATATTCGGTGTTCTTGCCTATATCAGGGCGACTCTGCGGGGGACCACAAAACCCAACCGGGTTTCCTGGTTCATGTGGTCGCTGGGATCTTTTGTGGCCGCGGCCGCGGCATTTGCCGATGGAGTGGGGTGGGCGGCGATTCCGGTGTTTATGTCCGGGGTGGGGCCATTTTTGGTGTTTATGGCCTCGTTTGCCAATAAAAACGCTTATTGGAAGCTGGGAAAATTCGATTACCTTTGTGGATTGTTTTCGGTCCTGGCATTGGCCTTGTGGGCGGCCACGAGAGAAGCGGCGGTCGCGGTTTTATTCGCGATAATCAGCGATATATTTGCGTGCGTGCCTACGATCGCCAAAGCATGGAAACATCCGGAAACCGAATCGGGCATAACGCATATCGCCACTTTGTTCAACGGTTTGACAAGCTTTGCCGCGATAAAGGCTTGGAATTTCACCTCTTACGCTTTTCCGGTTTATTTATCGGCCGCAAGCTTTCTGCTTGTTTTTTCCGTCTATCGTCGTAAAATGGCAAAACTTGCGGCTTGTTGCAAATAATTGCGGGCTTATGGAAAATTCGGAAAAATTTGATGATGTCGGCTTGATAATCTTTGACCTGGACGGGACGCTTTTAAAGTCCAACCGCCTCAATTTCGAAGCGGTAAAAAAGAGCCTGGCCGATTTGGGATGGGGTGTCGAGCTGACCCAGGCGCGGGTCGATGAATTGATGGGGGAGACCAACGACAATTTTTACCGCGAAATCCTTCCCGCCGATAAATTTTTGGAAAAGGAGAAGTTGAGAAAAGTGGTCCATGGATATGATGCGCCGATGATCACAAAATACGGCGAATCGTTCCCGGGAGTTTTGGAAACATTAAAAACTTTAAAGAGGCGGGGGTATAAGCTGGCCCTTTACAGCTACGCTTGGGTCGATTATTTCAATGCCGCGATCGCCGCGCTCCATCTTGGAGGAATTTTTGATTATGCCGAATGTACCGAAGAAAATGGCCTGACGAAAGTAGTGCTGGTCGAGAAGATAAAAAAACGATTCCCAAAACTCAAGACGGCGATTGTCGGCGACAGTATCCATGATATTAACACCGCCCGGGAAACCGGTTCGATTGCCATCGGCGCGGGTTACGGGTACGGCGGCCGGGAGTTGGAAGCTGCCGATGTTGTTATCGAAAGCGTGCCGGAATTGCTGAAAATTTTTGACCGCCGCCGGCCGGTGTTTGGAAAAATTGCCGCCGCGGTCAAAGAACGGAAAAAACCGGATAAAGCGTTTGTTATCGGTATTAATGGCATCGATACCGCGGGCAAGACCGAGTTTGCAAAAGGAGTGGCCGATTTTCTTACCGGTAATGGTTTTAAATCGCAGATAATCAACCTGGATGATTTTCATAATTCCAAGGCGATCCGATACGCCGGTAACGACCAAGCCCAAAATTATTACACAAAAAGCTTTGATATCGAAAAAATTGTCGACGAGCTGTTGGTGCCGTTGCGCGCGAAAGGGGAACTGCATGCCGATATTAAGACGCTCAATCTGGCGACCGACAAATACGAGGCCCAAAGGCGCTACGATATCGGCGCCGATGCGGTCGTTATTTTTGAAGGAGTGTTCCTTTTTAGGAAAGAACTGGCACCGTACCTTGATTACAAGGTGTTTCTCGATATCACGCCCGAGGAATGCAAAAAACGCGCCCGGATGCGCGACGTTCCGGCCCAGGGAGAGGAAGTGATGGCAAAATACGACGCCAAATATCTGCCGGCGCAAAAAAGTTATCTGGATGAGGCCAGGCCAAGGGAAGTGTCGGATATCGTGATCGACAACAGCAACTGGGAGTTTCCGGCAATAAAAAAACATTGACGGCTGTTTTTAATGCGCTAACATCAATTAATAATAATTGATAATATTTATGGAAAATCCAATTCATTCGGAAGGATCGGAAATAAATCCGCTTCCAGAAACTTTTGAAGTTGAATTTTTAAACGGCCGCGCCGGAGAGATATCGTCCGCAATGGTTAATATGGGCGGTTTCCATTTTGAAAGAAGCCGGTGTGATGAAGAAGGAGTCGTTTCTTTTGAGGGAAGTAGGTCGGACGGAACCAAGATCAAAATTGAAATACAGAAAGGGTTTGATTACAAATCTCCCGCCAAAATTGCGGAAGAATCGAGCAAAGAATAATTAATTCCGAGGTAGACCCGCGATTTTCCGCCGCTTCCGACTATGCGCCGATATGTATTGGCTTGCCAAAAGATGACAAAAATTATTAGAAGCGTGCGAAACGGTGATTTCTTTGCTGGAGATATTTAAAAGCTAGGCAATGTTTGATCTGAAGATAAATAAAATTCATGCGATTATTATCTTTATTATCATTGCCGCCGCGGGTTGGTTCGCGGCGGTCAATCCAGTTTTTTTCGTCGAAAAAAACCGGAATAATGTTTTTGCGGCCAAGGATAATTTGGTTGCCGATGTCAGTTATCTAACCGTTATCAATCCGACGCGAGATTCTTCCCATGCCGAGTCGCTTAACCGGGTTGCCGATTACATTGCTGCGGAGTTTTCCAAGACAGGCTGCGTACCGGAAATCCAAAAATTTACCGTCGAGAAAAAGGAATACAAAAATATCATTTGTTCTTTCGGGACGGAAAACAAAAGCCGCGTCGTTGTCGGCGCGCATTACGACGCTTTCATCGATTCCCCGGGCGCCGATGACAATGCCAGCGGCGTAGCCGGGTTGTTGGAGCTAGCGCGGATAATCGGCCGGGAAAATCCGGCATTAAGTCACCGTATCGATCTTGTCGCTTATTCGCTTGAGGAACCACCTTATTTTAATACGTCGTCGATGGGTAGTCATTTTCATGCCAAATACTTGAAGGACAAGGGTATCAAGGTTGCCGGCATGATCTGCCTGGAATCTATAGGTTATTTTTCCGACGAACCCGGGTCGCAAAAATATCCCTTGGATGCGTTTCGGCTGGCGTATCCCGGCAAGGGCGATTTTATCGCCGTTGTCGGCAAATTCGGCCAGCAGGGGATTGTCGCAAAAATAAAAAAAAGCATCCTCGAAAACTCCGATATCAAGGCATTGTCTTTCAACGGCCCGGAGATTTTGCCGGGAGTAAGTTATTCCGACCATATGAACTATTGGAAATTCGGTTACGACGCGGCCATGGTCACCGACACGGCATTTAACCGCAATCCGAATTACCATGAGGCATCCGATGCCATCGAGACGCTCGATTTCGACCGGATGGCCCAGGTGGTGCGGGGAGTATATTTTGCTGCCGTCGATTTCTAAACCGGTGGTGTTGGAATAAGAAAATTTTTTTGTTAGGCTGATTGATAAAATAATAATCAACCAAATGGAGGGGATCAATTTAAATCAAGGAGCAGGGTGCGAAGAGCGGATAGAAAATAACCAAGAAAAAATATTGGAGTCTGGTTTTGAGCGGTGCGAAGAATTGAACCAGCTTTTAGCAGAAATAGAAGATATGGCGCCGAATGAAAGAAAAGAATTTTCGTTGCCTGTAAATGTTGATTATCGCTACTTCATCTCCGAATTAGGCCGGCCGGATCGGAATTTTGAATTTGGCGGTATTTGCAATCCGCGGACCGGTTCGATTGTAATTATTCGGGGTGTTGCGCCCGAAGGACCGTTTGCGGTAGCCAATGCAGAAATACCCAGTCTGCGGCGGCGCAAAGATGGAGAAACTGAAGATATTCCGTTCCATACGCATCCGATATTCCGTGAAAACCGACGGTTGGCCAAGCGCGATCATAAACCGGAAGATTTTTGCAAGGCAAGCAATGGTGATATCGATTCAATTATGGCATTTAGGGCGGTCGAGGAAGACGAAGGATTAAGCCGTAAGATTACTCAAATAACCAGTTCCAACGGTTATATCGGTATTCTTGAAAGCGATGGGATCCGTCTTGATGATAATAGGTTGCAAGAAGCGGGAGTTTCTCCGGAACAATTAAATAAGATCAAAGAGTTGTTGGCGATTATCCCGCCTATATGGATAAAGAATCTTGCAAAGAATTCCGAGTCGGAGGCGCCGTTGGTGAAATTGGTGGAGGAATTTTATTGCCGGCGTAAAATTGATACCCAGATTTCTTTTGCTAAAAGAGTAAGGGAGCTGGCAAGCATGGCGCGTCCATATATGATAGATGAAAAAAACAAAAACAAATATGATGATGGAGAGAAAATCAAAAAAAAGATGAAAAGTTTTACTGATGGTATCGAAAATAACTTTCCTCATTATCCCGGCGGCGGCTATTTGAATAACATCGGGCTGGATGATCAGCAGGCCACGCTTGTGCGCGAAATGATGGGAGTGAAGGAGACGATTTTTAAGGTTGTCGAAGGTATAGGTTTGGAAAAAATAGAAAGAAAAACGGAAAGAAATAATTTATAGTTTTTAATAATACTCCTCAAGAAGACAGTTTTTTGTTAGGCTGATATTACATATTAATCATAAAGATATGGAAGATGATATGATGCAGATTTGCCAAAGTTGCGGTATGCCGATGATCGGTCCCGAGGATATGGGGAGTAATGCCGACGGTACCGAGAATCGCGAGTACTGCGTCCACTGCTGGCAAGACGGAAAATTCACCGCCGATGTCGATCTGCCGGAATTTACGGAAATGCAGGTAAGGATCGCCGTGGAAAATTTGGGAATGGACGAGGAGGAAGCCCGCGAAGTGGCCGAAACCACCCTGCCCGAATTGAAGCGCTGGCGGGGGGAATAGAAAATGGAATACGATGACCGCGTGTACGGGAAAATCCAGATCGGCGAGCCGGTCATTTTGGATTTGATAAGCTGTAAAACAATCCAGCGCCTTAAAGGCATCGACCAGGCGGGGTATTTCACGCCTTTTTATCCCGGGACCGAGCAGAATCGTTTTGACCACTCGGTCGGGGTCTATCTTTTGCTGCGGGGATTTGGTGCGCTTCTCGAAGAGCAAGTTGCCGGCCTGATCCATGACGCGTCGCATTCGGCATTTTCCCATTGCGTCGATTACATCCTGGCGGCCGGAACGCAGGCCGAGCAATCCCACCAGGACGACATCTTCGACGCGTTCATCCGCAAGTCCGAAATTCCCGCGATCTTGAAAAAGCACAAGATCGACACGGATTTCATTTTAAACGAATCGAACTTTCCTTTGAAGGAAAACGACTTACCCGATTTGTGCGCCGACCGCATCGATTACACGTTGCGCACAGGGATCGTTTACGGCCGGATCGCCAGCGCCAACTATTTTCTTGAGGATCTGTCGGTAATGAAAAAGAAATGGGTTTTTAAAAGCGTCGAAGGTGCCCGTGATTTTGCCAAATTGTTTTTCCACCTTAACTCGAAATATTTTTCCGGTCTGACGTCGGCGGTAATGTTTCGCGCCGTGGGGGATTATATCGGCTACGCTTTGAAAAAGGGATATATCGACGAAAGCGACTTGTACGCGACCGATGCCGAGGTCCTGGAAAAAGCTGCCGCGGCGCACGCGAAAGATGAAGAATTGCAACGGCTGTTCGCGCGCATGAACAACAAGGTTCGCTACGAGAACAATCCCAACAATTACGACGCCGAAGTGGTTTGCAAGTCGCGCGCGGTGGATCCATTGTTCCTTTCCCACGGAAAGCTTGAGAGGCTGTCACAAGCCGATTCGGCCTGGAAAAAAGTTTTGTCGGCCGAGTCAAAACCAAAAACATATCACATAAAGTTCGATAATTAAAAAACATGAAAAAAATTCTGCTTTTTGTTATCTTGGTGATCATTGCCGGCGCGGCGTTTTATTATTTGAACATGGTAAAAACACCGGCGGTCCAGGCGCCGGAAGGGTTTGCCCCTCCGGGGACGGACACGGTTCCCGTTGGCGAAGCCGGCGATAACGGAACTGGCATTGCCAATCCGGCATCGGTTTATTGCGGCCAGCAGGGCGGGCAAACCAAGATTGTGGAGGGCGAGGGCGGCCAGCAGGGGATTTGCGTGCTGTCTAATGGCGCCGAGTGCGACGAATGGGAATTTTTCCGCACCAAGGTTTGCGGGGCAACAACTACGGAACCAACAGTTGATAATGCGGTTTGTGGCCGGGAAAACTGCCATGGTTTGGATATCAAGTGCGGGGCAAACGTTGCCGAAATCTGTACCATGGAATATCAGCTGGGAGATAAATGCTTGCGGCTGGTAAACTGCGGGGTTAAAGATGGCAAATGCCAGCAAATCGAAAACGCCGCGTTCGATGCCTGCAAGACGTGCGTGCAAAAATGCCAGACCGATTTTGCCGATGATCAAAACAAGATGTTTGACTGCGAAAGCAAATGCCCGGCGGAAAACAAATAAATTATGGCGGAATTATTAATACGGATATTGGCGGTTGCGTACGGCAGCGTTGGTATTATCGGCATAATTGCATACTGGCCTACCATCAGGGATCTTATCAATAAGAAGCCCAGTGCCAATCTATCTTCATATTCTATATGGGTGGCGACAAATTTGGTAACTTTTTTATATAGTTTGTTTGTGGTCGACGATTTGCTTTTTCGGCTGGTTTCCGGGGCCTATCTGGCCGTTAACACTTCCGTATTTCTGCTTAGATTGAGAATTAAATAATTCATGGCCAAGAAGAAATATTACGCCTACCGGGTGGATATCGAACAGGGGGTGACCGAAAGCTGGCCGGAGTGCCAGAAGATCGTTTCGGGAATTCCGGCCGCCAAATACAAAAGCTTCGAATCGCGGGGTGAGGCTGAGCGGTGGCTGGAGGCCGGCGCCAATTACCGGATCAAGCACATTGCCGCCGAAATAGGGGTGTATTTTGACGCGGGTACGGGCGGCGGCAACGGCGTGGAGATAAACGTGGCCGATGCGCGGGGCAACGGGCTTTTGTTCAAGGTTTTGCCGGAGGCTGATCTTAGCGCCAAGGGACACTATAAAATCCCCGGTAAGGTTACCAACAATTACGGCGAACTGCTGGCGTGCAAATACGCGTTGATGGTCGCGCTACAGGACAACGCGCAAAAGGTTTTCGGCGACAGCAAGTTGATCGTCGATTATTGGTCGAAAGGCCATATCAAACTGGACAATAACGATCCCGAAACCGTGGCGCTGGCCAGGGAGGTCGGGCGATTGCGCTGGCAGTTCGAAAAAAAAGGAGCCGTGATCGTGCGGATATCGGGCGGTGCCAACCCCGCGGACCTGGGCTTTCATAAAGGCTGAAATATGGATAAAGGATTATCTTTTTGCGGCACGGTGGTTAAGGGCAGCGGTCGCGGCCGGGAACTTGGTTTTCCCACGGCCAATTTGGGCGTTATCCCGGAAGGGTTGGAACACGGTGTCTATGCCGTCGAGGTTGAAATCGAAGGTAAAAAACATCAAGGAGCGATGTTTTTCGGTCCCCAAAAAACCTTTAACGAAGCGTCTACGCTGGAAGTCCATATCAAGGACTTTAACCGTGGTATATACGGACAAGAATTGGTGGTGCGGGTCATAAAAAAGATCCGTGAAGTCAAAAAATTTGCCAATGCCGGCGAGCTTACCGAACAGATTGCCCGTGACCTTAAAGAAGTTCCCGATAAATAATTTTCATGGCGATATTCTGGGTATTGTTTTTCAAAATCATACCGCTTTATCTGATGATCGGGCTGGGCTATATTGCCGCCCGGTTTTTGGGGGCGCAAAAAGAAACGGTGGCCCGGATTTTGATCTACATCATCGCGCCGGCAGTGGTGTTTTACGGTACGGCCACGACCACCCTTGATGCGGCCAACCTTTCGATGCCTATATTGTATTTTTCGGTTGCCTGCGTCTTGTGCCTTCTGTTTTTGCAAATAGGGAAGCGGGTTTATGGCGCTGACCGGACAAAGAACGTGCTGGCATTCGCGGCCGGTACGGGTAACGTGGGTTACTTTGGCTTGCCGGTGGCGCTGGCGTTTTTCGATGGCTCGGTTTTTGGTCTGGCCGTAATGACGCTTTTGGGGAGTATGCTTTACGAATTCACGTTAGGATTTTTTATCGTTGCCAACGGTAGTTATGATTTCAAAGCCAGCGTGGCTAAGGTTGTCAAATTGCCGCCGCTTTACGCGTTTGTCGCGGGCTTGGCCGTTAATATTTCCCAAATCAACTTGGGCGCGGTTATCCCGACGCTGGACTATTTCAAGGCGGCTTATATTTTGTTGGGTATGATGCTTGTCGGTATGGGTTTGGCGGCCGCAAGTTTAAAATCGTTTGACCGAAAATTTGTTTCGCTGGCATTCCTGGCCAGATTCGCCGTTTGGCCGGCAGTGATCGCCGCGGTTATTTTTGCCGATACTCATTGGGCGCACATTTATTCGGCCAATGCCTATCGGGTAATAATCCTGATGTCCGTCGTGCCGCTGGCGGCCAATACCGTGGCCTATGCCACGGAGTTCAAAACCTGTCCGGACAAGGCGGCAATCGCGGTGTTTTTGAGTACTTTATTCGCGCTTCTTTATATCCCCTTGGTTGTTGGCTTGTTCTTGGGCTAATTGTGCGGCGTGTTACGAGAGGGGAAGCAGGCAAAAACGCGATGTCAAATACAAGTAGAAATGTCACCCTCTGAATTTAATTAGAAATGTCATTCCCTGAAGATTTTCGGAAAAAGATTATGAATTTATCCTTGCGATTTCGGCGGCGATCCGCTTCCGCCACGCATGATCCGGCGGAGGGGCGATCATTTTCCTTGCCGGGATGGCAAACATTTCTTCTCGCAGTTTTCGCGGCTTCTCCGGTAAAACCTTGAAAACTAAATATTTACCTCTTAAACGGATGGCCAGTGAGCTATCCAGCCTTTCTTCGAGCAGTACTTCGTCCTTGCGCCGCACGGTCACGCTTTGTTTTTTGGCGATCTGATACCATTGGTTCTTGAACCTGATCGTGAAGTCGTTTTGTATTTGCCTTACGGATTGGACCGCGAATGTTGCTTCCAGATTGGCGGATCCATCCGCCGCCAAGCGGCGATGCAGATCGTTTTTCTTCCGGGCGACAACAGAAAATCTTTTATTAAAGTCTGGGATGAATCCTTCTTTTAGAAACTTATTGGCGATTTCGGTACCGCTGATGCCTCTCAGGCGCAATTCCTTGACCAAACGGTCTTGTAGGGTCGGAAACAGCCGTTCAATCCGACCTTTGGCCTGTGGACTGTTGGCGGTAATCAGATTAATGTCCAATTCTCGGGCCGCTCTCTGAAACTGGGTAATCAGTTCGCTATTGTCCCGTGCATTCTTGTGGTTGATTTTATACGTGCTGAATTTATCCAGGTAAATGGCAATTGGTTTTCCCAAATCTTGGATATACCCTTTCCAGAATTTGAAGACGTTGGCAACGCTCTCGCTATCAGTGAATTCCGCTTTGGTTATTTTGCCGGTGGCATCGTCGATTGACGCCAGCAGGCAAGCTTCTTCGCCCCGGCCTTCAAACCAATGGTGGTAGCAGCCGTCGAATTGTTCCATTTCGCCGAAGCATTCCTTGCGTTCCCGCCGGTGTCGGTATTCCTTATTTTGTTTCCTTGGCTTGGGAATCCATATCTTTTCCGCGATCATCAGATTGCGCGTGGTCTGTTTGCCGATTTTCAGTTCTTCGACTTCAACCAGCTTCTCGTGCGCCAGGGTCGGGCCAAAGTCCGGGTATTTTGCCAGAATGATTTCCTTGGCATTCCGCCAAACATCCGGGTCGATCTTGCGATTGCCATCCCGGCCCCGCAGGCCGTGAACGATCCCTTGGATGCCCTTCCGGCGTACCCTGGCTTTTAGCCGCTTCACTTGCCTTATTGACAGCGCCAATTGCTTGGCCGCGCCGTTTGCAGTAAGCGCTTTGGCAATCAGGTTCTTGATCACTTCATACCTAGCCAGTTCTTTGCGCGTCATGGCGATTAATTCTTTTTCCATGGATGGGATTTGTTATGTTTATCCCATCATACCGCCAGGTATGACATTTCTATTTGGATGATGCTATGACATTACTATTTGTAAATGACACAGGCAAAAACGCGATTGACAGGTACTTTAAAAAGCGGTAAATTGAATTGGGCCCGGTTGTCGCATAGGGCAATGTTTTTTTAGAGGAGGATATCGCTATGGAAGAAATATCGGTTGCGGCACACGAAATGTTCGAGATCGGCGGTTATGCCGTGACGAACACGACTTTCTGGATCGTCTTGATAACGCTGGCATTGGCGGTATTTTTTGTGTCCGTGTTTTCCCGCGCCAAAGTGGTTCCCGGAAAGGTGCAGAATTTCCTGGAGTTCATCATGGAGGCCTATCTTAATTTCGTCGATTCGATCACCAATTCCCGCAAAAAGACCCTGGAGATCTTTCCGTTCGCGATGACGCTTTTCCTGATCATTTGGGCATCGAACTTGATCGAGCTGATACCGGGATTGGGGGTTTTCCCGATCTTGCGGTCGCCCAGCTCCGATCTCAATTTCACTTTCGGGCTGGCGGCGCTGTCGATGTTCTATGTCAATTATCTGGCGTTGAGAAACCTTGGACTTGTCCCTTATTTGGGCAAGTTTTTCAATTTTTCCAACCCGATCAACCTTTTTGTCGGAATATTGGAGCTTATGGGAGAGTTTACCCGCATTATTTCGCTGTCGATGCGGCTTTTTGGCAACCTGTTCGCCGGCGAGGTGCTGTTGATGGTGGTTTCTTCGGGAATACACTGGGCGTTGGCCTATCTGGTGCCGTTGCCGTTCTTGGGGCTGGAGGTGCTGGTGGGTTTCCTGCAGGCATTCATCTTTTCTTCGCTGATCGTGGTGTTTTATTCCACGGCCACGGAACACGCCCACGCGTGAGGATAAATCGGGGGTCATGAACCGCAAATCGAGGTTTTCGGTTCATGGCCCAGGATTCGAACAACAATTTGGCGAAAGCAATGGCCGTCGGATTGGAGCTGGGTTTTGCGATGGCTGCGCCGCTGGTCGGTTTCCTGCTGCTGGGGCTGTGGATCGACAAGTCGTTTGGCACGATGCCGCTGTTTGTGATAATATTCCTGCTGGCCGGATTGGTATCGGTTGTGGTCGAAGTGAGGTATTTGATCATGCCGTTTCTTGAGAAAAGAGAAAAGGGAGGAAAGCGAAATTAGCTCTCGGCGAGTTTTTCCGTGGAGGACGCCCCGCCAAGGCGGGGCTCGTATCGCCGCCGGTCGCGGCGATAGGCCACCACAGAAAAACTCACCTTCGATTAATTTCGCGGAAAAAAGGTCGCGGAAGGAGGTAAGTAAAAAATAATAAAAAACCATGGAATTGGAAGTAATGAGACAGTTGGCCGCGGCCCTTGCCATTGGCTTGGGCGCGATCGGACCTGGTTTGGGTATTGGATTCATCGGCAAGGGCGCTATGGAGGCGATCGGCCGGAATCCGGAAGCGGCAGGCAAGATCAGCACTAACATGATTTTAGCCATCGCGTTCACGGATGCCATCGCGATCTTCGCGCTGGTGGTTGCCCTGATCATCCGTTTCGTATAATGACTCTAGCGGAGAGTTTTTCTCCGCGGTTTGCCTTGTTGCGTGTTGGGCAAACCATGGAGCGAAACTGTAATATTCAATAAACAATTTTCAATTTCCAAAAAATAATCAATATTCAATATTCGAATGGGAATTTGTGTCCATTTGAAAATTGAAAATTGAAAATTGAAAATTAATTCAGGCTATGGAAGGACTAGGAATCGATCCGAAAATACTGGTCGGTGACATCATCACTTTTGTGGTGTTGGTTTTCATCCTCAAAAAGTACGCCTATAAGCCGTTCTTGGCGGTTTTGGATAAGCGGCGCAAGGAAATCGAGGAAGGCGTGAAAAAATCCGAGGAAGCGGAAAAGTCGCTGGCCAAGATTCGTACCCTGGCCGATGAGGTTAAGGAGGCGGGGGAGCGCAAATCAAAGGAAGTAATCCAAGCAGCGGAAAAGAAGGCCCAGGAGAAATCCAAGGCAATCTTAGCCGCGGCCGAAGAAGAGAAAGGCAAGGTGGTTGCCGCGGCCCGCGCGGCCATGGAAAAGGAGCAGGCCCAGGCCCAGGCCCAGCGGCAAAAGGAGGCCGTGGACCTGGCGTTCGCGGTTTCGGAGAAATTTTTGGCCCAAAAGTTGACCAAGGATGTCGACCAGAAGCTGATCGAAAAAATGGTGGCCGAGGCAAATTAACGAACGGCTTAAACCCATGAACAGCAAACAAACGATCAAAATATGGAGCCGGGTGGTAACCGAGGCTTGCGAGGGCAAGACCTTGGCCGAACAAAAAAAAGTTTTGGTCCGTCTGGAAGAGATATTGAAGGCCAAAAAGAAAAGTTACCTGATGCCCAAGATCGTGGCCAATGCCGCGGCGGCGCTGCAGAGCTCGGCCAAGCTGGAGATCACGTTGGCGCACGCGCAGTCACCGGAACTGGCGGAAAAACTCAAGAAAAGGATCGCATCGGCGTTTGAGGCGGGGAGCGATGCCAAGGTTTTGGTCGATCCGGCGATAATCGGCGGGTTTGTGGCCAAAAGCAGCCAGTATCTGATGGACGCGTCGGTCAAAAATTTCCTGCAAAGGCTTAAAAATAAATTCGACAATTAAAATTCACTAATTTCCAATATCTATGGATAAAATCGAACAATTCAAGCGGCAGTTGGAGCAAACCGAATTGTCGCCCAAACTTGATGAGATCGGCAACGTCGTCGAAGTGGGCGACGGGGTTGTTAAAGCGTCGGGGTTGCGTAATGTGGAAAATTTCGAGCTCGTCGAATTCGAGCGGGCCAAGGTTTTCGGTCTGGCGCTTAATCTGGAAGAATACGAGACCGGTATCGTGGTTTTGGGTACCAGTGCGGCCATCAAAGAGGGCGACGTGGTCAAGCGCACCAAAAAAACCATTTCCGTGTCCGTGGGTCCGGAACTGGTCGGCCGCGTGGTGGATCCGCTGGGACGGCCCATCGATGGCAAGGGCCCGATCAACGCCAAAGAGAATTATGCTATCGAGCGGCCGGCGCCGGGCGTTATCGACCGCCAGCCGGTCAAAACCCCGTTGCACACGGGCATATTGGCCATCGACAGCCTGGTACCGATCGGCCGGGGCCAGCGCGAGCTGATCCTGGGCGACCGCGGTTTGGGAAAAACCGCCATTGCCCTGGACATGATCATCAACCAGAAGAACGATAAGAATCGTCCGGTTTGCATTTATGTTGCTGTCGGCCAGAAAAAATCCAAGGTCAAGCGCATGGTCAAGATTTTGGAAGACGCCGGTGCCATGGAATACACGATCATCGTGGCGGCGTTTGCCGACGATCCGGCCGCGTTGCTTTATCTGGCGCCTTATACCGGTTGCGCGATGGGCGAGTGGTTCCGCGACAACGGCAAGGATGCCGTGGCGGTATACGATGACTTGACCAAACAGGCCTGGGCATGGCGTGAGGTTTCCCTGGTTTTGCGCCGTCCGCCGGGACGCGAAGCCTATCCGGGCGATATTTTTTACCTGCACTCGCGGTTGCTCGAACGCGCGGCGCGCATGTCGCAAGCGCGCGGCGGCGGCTCACTGACTGCGTTGCCGATCGTGGAAACCCAGGCCGGCGATATTTCCGGCTACATCCCGACCAACGTGATCTCGATCACCGACGGCCAGATCTTTTTGAATCCTTCGCTTTTCAACAAAGGCCAGCGGCCCGCGATCGACGTGGGTACTTCGGTCTCGCGCGTGGGTACCAGCGCCCAGCTTCCCGCCACCAAAAAAGTTGCCGGAACTCTCAAACTTGACCTGGCGCAATTCCAGGAGCTGGAGCGTTTTTCCGAATTCACAGAAGAGCTCGATCCGCAGACCCGTTTGACTCTGGAGCGTGGCAAGCGTATGCGCGAACTTTTGAAGCAGCCCGATCTGCAGCCGTTGCCGTTCGAGCGGGAAGTGGCGGTGGTATTCGCCGGCGTTAAAGGATTCTTGGATGATGTGCCGCAGGACAAACTGGCAAATTTTAAGGCAGAATTGATCGCGCATATCGAAGACAATTCCCCGGAAATTTTCGAGAATATCCGCAAAACCGAAAAGCTCGAACCTGCCATCGAATCCAAGCTTGAGGAAACGATCAAGCACGTCAAGAAGACGAAACTCGACATCAAATAACTTCCATGGAACTAAAGGAGATCCGCTTGAAAATCCAGTCGGTTACCAATATCTGGAAACTGACCAGCGCCCTGGAAACCCTGTCGGCGCTGAAGATGAAAAAATCCCAGAAGATCGCGCTGGAATCGCGGCCGTTTGCCCAAAAAATCGGCCAGCTGGTGCGGCTTGTGGAGCCGACGTTGAGGGACCGGGTGGCAATGCGCCGCCGGCCGTTGAAGGAAGCATTGGCGGTAGTGATTGCCAGTGACCGGGGTTTTTGCGGGTCGTTCAATCAGAATATTTTGAAAAGCGCCGAAAAAGAGATTATTCAGATAACGCAGAAATCACACGTGACGACCTTGCCGGTGGGCAAAAAAGCGGTTTCCTATTTCAACAAGAAAGGGATCAAGACTGAAAGGAGCGTCATCGGCATTGGCGATTACGGCACTTTGGAAGAGATCAAGCCGCTTTCGGATTACATCATAAAAAGTTACGTCGACAATAATTACCAGAGAGTTTATTTGATGTGGACGGATTTTGTCTCGACTTTCACGCAAAAACCGCGCATGATCCAGCTGTTGCCCTTGGAATGGGAAAATCTCAAAGAATTCGCGCATGAAGCGGATAAGGGGGTCGAGGAATGCGAGACGCTGATCGAGCCCTCGCCGCAGATATTGGTGCGCGAGATCATTCCGCAACTGGTGGAATACCTGATCTACCAGTGCGTCCTGGAAAGCAACGCGTCGGAGCATTCGGCCCGGATGGTGGCGATGCGCAACGCGTCGGACAACGCGCACGAGCGGGTGGGCGAACTGACGCTGGAATACAATAAGGCGCGCCAGGAGCAGATCACTAAGGAAGTTTGCGAAATATCATCGGCCAAAGAAGTGCTAGGATAATGACCAAATCACAAGCACCAAATTACAAACAAATCACAAATCACAATAAACAAATTGCAAAAATCCCACGTTTGAAAATTGTAAATTGATATTTGTTTGGGATTTGGAATTTGGAAATTGGAATTTAAGCAAAATTATGGCAAAAATAATTCAAATAATCGGTCCGGTGGTGGACGTGGAATTCGAAGAAAACAAGCTTCCCGGGATGGGCAGCGCCCTTGCGGTAACGGGTAAGGGACTGACGCTGGAAGTCCAGCAGTACCTGGGCGGCGGCGCGGTGCGCTGTCTGGCCATGGGCCCGACCGAAGGATTGCGGCGCGGCGAGGAAGTAACCGACACGGGAAGCCCGATCACGGTGCCGACCGGAAAAGCGGCTTTGGGCCGGCTTTTCAATGTTTTGGGAGAGCCGATCGATGAGATGGGGCCCGTTGAAAGCACCAAGCGCTACTCGGTATTCAAAGAAGCGCCCAACTATGTTCAGCAAAAGGGAGAAGTGGAAATTTTGGAAACGGGCGTGAAGGCCATCGATCTTTTGTGCCCCCTGCCCAAGGGCGGCAAGATCGGACTGTTTGGCGGCGCGGGCGTGGGCAAGACCGTGTTGATCCAGGAACTTATCCGCAACATCGCCAAGGTGCACAAGGGCGTGTCGGTGTTTGCGGGCGTGGGCGAGCGGACGCGCGAAGGCAACGATATTTATCTGGACATGAAGGAGTCCAAGACTTTGGAAAACACCGTATTATATTTCGGCCAGATGTCGGACCAGCCGGGCGTGCGTTTCCGCGTGCCGTTCTCGGCCGTGGCGACCTCCGAATATTTCCGCGACGAAGAAAAAAAGGATGTCCTGCTTTTCGTGGACAATGTTTTCCGCTTCGTGCTGGCGGGGTGCGAAGTGTCGGCCTTGATGGGCCGCATTCCGTCCCAGACCGGTTACCAGCCCACGCTGTTCACCGAAATGGGCGCGCTCGAGGAGCGCATTACTTCCAGCAAAGATGGTTCGATCACTTCGATGCAGGCGGTTTATGTGCCGGCCGATGACTATACCGACCCGGCTGTGGTGGCAATCTTCTCGCATCTTGATTCGTCGCTCGTTTTGAGCCGCCAGGTGGCATCCCTGGGCCTTTTCCCGGCCGTTGACCCGTTGGTGACCACTTCTTCGGTTTTGAACCCCCATATCGTGGGCGAGAGACATTATCGCGTGGCCTCGCAGGTGGCGCAAACGCTCCAACGCTATAAGGAATTGCAGGATATCATTGCCATTCTGGGCGTGGAAGAACTGTCCGACGACGACAAGCTGGTAGTCAACCGCGCGCGCAAGATCCAGAAATTCATGTCGCAGCCGTTCTTCGTCGCCGAAGTATTCTCGGGCAAACCCGGAAAGTACGTTAAGCTGGCCGATACCATCGAAGGATTCGAACGCATTGTCGCCGGCGAGTTCGACGACCGCAACGAGACCGATTTCTACATGAAGGGCAGTATTGATGAAGTAATTAATAGCTAAAAGCGCAAAGCGAAAAGTGTAAAGTAAAAATGCGATCAAATCCACTTTAAGTTTTCCACTTTAAGTTTTTCACTTTCATGATGAAGGTCGAGATATTAACTCCAAAAGGAATAGAATTCGATCGGGAAGTGAAGGAAATCATTATCCCGACGCGCAGCGGCCAGATCTCGGTTTTGCCGCATCATGTGCCGTTGATTTCGGTTTTGAAGGCGGGCAAAATGAGAATCGTTACCGAAAAAGAGGAAATCGAAAAAGAGATCGAAGGCGGCATCTTGGAGGTTTGCAAGGACAAGGCCGTGATCCTGCTGAAAAAGTTTTAACCCCGAAAACATATGGAACCGGACGGAAAAATTTATTTTGTGGCAGTCAAAGCATTGACCACCAAATCAATTATTAAAGCCGTTGTCGTGTCGCAATAAGTCATTAAAAATTGGCCTTCCCAGGCCAGTTTTTTTACAGATAAAGGCGCATGATTGCGGCAGATGCTAGGCGGAACGCGGAGGGTGCGCCGGAGCCGTATTAACATACGGCGACCAGCGCCCGACCGTTCCAACAACGCAGATGCCGTAAACCCCGAAGGGGTTTAACTGAGGATTTTAAATCGTAAACATGCGATTTTATCAAAACATATGATGAGCTTGTTCCCCAAAGACGGATTATTTTATGAACTTTTCGAAAAGCAGGCCGATCAGCTCGGCCAGGCTTCGGCAATATTATCGGGTCTGATGAGCGACGGCCATAATCTTGAAGAAGTCTGGTTGAAGTTGAAGGACCTGGAAAGGGAAGCGGACAATGTGGGCCATGAAGTCATGGACCACTTGCGCAAGAATTTCATCACGCCGCTGGAGGGCGAGGACATCGATCTTTTGCGTCAGAACCTCGACGATATCATTGATTTCATCGAGCGGGCGGTGAATCGTTTGTATATCTACGGGATTCCCCAGCCGTACCCCAAGGAAGTGGGTGAGTATGTGAAAGTAATCGCCGAAGCGGCGGCCGAGATCAAGGAGGGCGTCAAGGAAATCAAGAACGTCAAAAAATATCACGAGAGTCTGCACAAAAGATGCGCCAAGCTTAATGATTTGGAGAATGCCGGCGACGAGATTAACCGCAAAGCACTGGGCGGCTTGATGAACGGGCCGTGCGCGGATCCTTGCCGGGTGATGGAAGTGATCAAGTTGAAGGAGATCTATGAAACTCTGGAGAACGCGATCGATTGCTGTGAAGACGTGGGTAATATGTTCGAATCGATTTTGATCAAAAACCAGTAATTATGACGCTTGAGTTTCTATTTATTGTCCTGATAATCGCGACCGCGCTGGCTTTTGATTGCACTAATGGCATGCACGATGCCGCCAACTCGATTTCCACGATCGTGTCTACGCGAGTATTGTCGCCCAAGCAGGCGGTTATCTGGGCCGCATTTTTCAACTTTGTCGCGTTCATGATATTCGGAACCGCGGTGGCCCATACCATCGGTTCCGGGATGATCGATATCAAAACGGTCACGCCCATGGTGATTTTTTGCGGTCTGATCGGCGCGATCGGTTGGAACATGTTCACCTGGTACATCGGCTTGCCCACCAGTTCGTCTCACGCGCTCATTGGTGGCTACGCGGGTGCGGCCGTGGCCCATGCGGGTTTTAGCGCCGTTATTCCCGGCGGCTGGACCAAGACCCTGCTTTTTATCGTGTTAGCGCCTCTGATCGGTTTGGTCTTGGGCTATATCCTGAAAGTAATTTCGTCCTGGGCGGCCTATCGCCGCACTCCGGGAAGCGTGGGTAAGTGGTCGCGCATCCTTCAATTATTTTCGGCCGCGGCTTACAGTCTTGGCCACGGCGGCAATGACGCGCAAAAGACCATGGGCATCATCACCGGCCTTTTGTTTGCCGGCGGCTATATTGCCACTTTTGAAATTCCATTATGGGTAGTGCTTTCGGCCCACACCGCGATCGCGCTCGGAACATTGAGCGGGGGATGGCGCATTGTGCGCACCATGGGCTCCAAGATCACCAAGTTGAAACCCCTCGACGGTTTCTGTGCCGAAAGCGCCAGCGCGGTCAGTATTTTCACCGCCACGCACCTGGGCGTGCCGGTGAGCACCACGCACGTCATTACCGGGGCGATCTCCGGGGTAGGGGCGGCCAACCGCCTGACCGCGGTGCGCTGGAACGTGACTCTAAACATTGTCTGGGCCTGGCTTTTCACCATCCCCGGCGCCGCGCTCATCGGCGCGATGTTTTTCCTTTTCCTGGCGAATTCTTAGAATATTTTGGGATAGGCGTAGGTCTTGACACTAAAAAATAACCTTGCTAAAATTTAAATATTAGATAAAATAACCCTGCTAAATTATGTATATTCAACGGCAGTTGGAACAAAGCTTGCAACTGTTTTTAAAAAGGCGGGAAGCGATTGCTATTATCGGTCCTCGCCAAGCGGGTAAAACAACGTTCATTACCCATCTTGGTAAAGAGTTGGAAAAGGATGGGAAAAAGGTTAAATTGGTGACCTTTGAGAATCTTGGCGATTTGAATTTGTTTCAAGATTCGTTGGAAGATTTTAAATCATTGGCGCAAGAATACGATTGCGTGATCATTGATGAATTCCAATACGCGAAAAATGCCGGCCAAAAGCTGAAATATTTATACGATACCACCGAAACCAAATTTATTGTTTCAGGTTCTTCGTCTTTGGAGCTGACGTTCCAGACCGGGAAATACATGGTTGGTCGCATGTTGGAATTCAAATTGATGCCATTCTCTTTTCGCGAATATTTATCAGTAAATAATAGCGATTTTTATAAGCTTTTAAGCGAAAAAGTTGATTCGCGCTCGATTTTTGATTTTAAAATTAAAAATGGTTTTGGCGATGAAATAAACCGGCGTTTAGCGGGCATTCTGGAAAAATATGTCGTTTGGGGAGGCTATCCGGCATGCGTTCTGTCGCGAACCGAAGACGAAAAAAGGAAGGTGATGGGAGGGATTGTCGAAAAATATTTATTGCAGGATATAAGCGGATTGCTGCATCTTGCCACTAGCGATGAGCTTATGAAAATGAGCAGATTTTTGGCGGTGCAAATAGGAAATTTGGTTAATTACTCCGAATTGGCGGAGGCTACCGGTTTGAGCCATCGGGAAGTTTTAAAGCATGTCAGTATTCTTGAAAAAACTTTTATCTTGGATATGGTAAGGCCGTTTTTTGCCAACCGCCGCACCGAGTTGGTTAAGAATCCAAAAAATTATTTTTGCGATTTGGGTGTTAGAAATTTTTTGATTTCCGATTTTCGGCCGCTAGACGTGCGCAATGATGCCGGGTCGGTTATGGAAAATTACGCTTACAATATGCTCTTAAATAGCGGCGTGGCGGCACGGATTAATTTTTGGAGAACAAAAAGCCAGGCCGAAGTCGATTTCATAATTGGAAAAGAGGGTGGTGTTTATCCGATAGAGGTTAAGTACGGTTCAAAAAAAACGATTGGAAAAAGCTTTTATAATTTCATTGAAAAATATAATCCCAAAATTGGCATAATCCTGACAAAAGACTATTTGAGCGAAGAAATAATCGGCAAAACAAAAATTAAATTTATTCCCTT